>JBCDIO010000745.1:0-2472 GCA_038748815.1 Bacteroidota bacterium | reverse complement strand
CTTCTGGATGATATCCCGCACTTTGATCTCGTCGTCCAAAAATCCTCGTTCACGCATCCAATCATCGTTGTAAACTTTACCGACATAGCGGCTACCGTGGTCGTGAATCAAGATCACCACAATATCCTCTGGGCTTAATTGATCTTTCATTTGCAGCAGCCCGGCAATCGCGGACCCTGCGGAATAGCCTAGTAAAATTCCTTCCTCCCGAGCCAACTGACGAGCGGCCAGGGCACCATCTTTATCACTCACTTTTTCAAAGTGGTCGATGATGGAAAAGTCTACATTTTTAGGAATGATATCTTCCCCAATACCCTCTGTGATATATGGATATATCTCTTTCTCGTCAAATTCTCCAGTCTCGTGGTATTTTTTAAATACCGACCCGTAGGTATCAATACCCCAGACTTTGATATCGGTATTTTGTTCTTTCAGGTAGCGGCCATTTCCAGAAATCGTTCCTCCGGTTCCTACGCCAGCGACAATATGGGTGACTTTCCCATCCGTCTGTGCCCAAACCTCCGGGCCTGTACTTTCGTAATGAGCAGTTCGATTCGAGAGATTATCATACTGATTACACCAATACGAATTGGGAATCTCTTTATCCAATCGGGCGGCTACTGAATAGTAAGAACGTTCATCTTCGGGCTCTACGTTGGTAGGACATACGATCACCTCTGCTCCCAAGGCCTTTAGCAAGTCAATCTTTTCTTTCGACTGCTTATCGGTGGTAGTAAAAATGGTTTTGTACCCCTTGACGGCCGCTGCAATAGCTAAGCCCATACCCGTATTTCCGGAAGTACATTCAATAATGGTTCCTCCCGGAAGAATATCGCCGCGTTTTTCCGCGTCTTCCAGCATCTTAAGGGCCATACGATCCTTAATGGAGTGCCCAGGATTGAAGGTTTCATTCTTCAATAGCACCAAACAAGGCAAGTCTTTGACCACTTTATTGAGTTTGATCAAAGGAGTGTTGCCGATGGTTTTTAATATGTTTTCGTAAAACATAAAAGAGGTTTGCGTGTCAACGAATTGGTAAATTTGCCGCAAAGGTCGGCCTTTTATTTGAAATAGCGTACTTGTACATAAAAGTTCGGGTCAATCGCTCCTAACATCTTTGCAATCGTTGGTGTAATAACCGTTACCACATTTGGTCCGTGTTGCCTTGGCACCCGGCCAATCACCTTGGCGTATACGGTGCGATTGAACATCGGATTGGTAACTGCCACATAAGAGAGTAGGGGGGCCGAACGATGCAGCACCACTAACTCACTATCTTTCACTTCCTCGCTGGTATTCCAATGGGCAATACCCTGCGAAAACTGTTCCTTTTTTTGTTGTCCATCCGCGCGGTAGGCCAACTTATTTTCCGAACTCTGGGCCCAAAAAGGGCCACTTCGGCCCTGGCGTAAAGAATCCGGTATGCCACCGATGTGCATAAAGCCTACGTGCAACTCCTGCCCGGGGCTTAAATGAATGCTGTTTAAGCCATTACGCGTCAACAAAGTATCCGAGGAAATCTTAAAGTATCTTTTTGTGATTCGATACACCGTATCGCCTTTCTTCACCCGATAAATTACCGGAATATGTTCCGCTGGATTCTCATAGGGTGTCAAAGATCGTAATATAGCGCGGTTAGGAATTGGGATCCGGATTTTCTCCCCCACGGATACACCGCCTCCCAGTTCCTTAAGGCCAGGATTATAGGCGTACAAATCGCCCAAACTTAGGCCGTAAAAGCGTGCCAGGGAGAATAGGGTTTGCTTTGGTTCCAGGGTATGGTGGAAGATCTTCTCCCCGAAATAATCCAGGCTAAGAAATATGGTATCTTTGGGCGTTAGATAGCGCAGACTATCCCCCGTAGAGGCAAAACTCAACATCGGGAGCCCGAAAAGAGTAAAACAGACCAATGCATGTTTCATACAAAGCACACTTTTGCGTTCGTGCCAATTAACCTGCTGCGTTTACTATCGTAGAACTTATTTTAGAGCTTGTTTAAAATTCCATCAATCGGCTACAAACGGAAAATTTCACCCTGTACTTCGTTAACCCCGAATACTCGGGGCGCTGATGCAAAGGCATCGCCTAGGTTTTTTGCCTTGTTCAGAATAAAATTTTCTCATTTTCGCTCAATCATGAAAATTTAAACAAGCTCTTAGATATTCCAACAAGCCCTTGTCGATCTGTATACAAAATTATGAAAACAATAGGTATCATACCCGCCCGATTTCAATCAATTCGCTTTCCTGGTAAACCACTAGCCCTATTGGAAGACAAACCGATGATCCAGTGGGTTTACCAAGGAGTTCAAGCATCCAAACTTTTTGACACTGTTCTGATCGCTACCGACCACGAGCACATTGCCAGTACCGCCCTTGCCTTTGGGGCAAATGTTGTTATGACGAGTTCCGAACACCCTAGTGGTACCGACCGGATCCGGGAAGCATTAGAAATTTACGAAGGCCAAACCGG
>JBCDIO010000744.1:0-2476 GCA_038748815.1 Bacteroidota bacterium | reverse complement strand
TCCATGCTCTTGATTCTTCCACCCTTCCATTCGAACCTCCTGTTTTTCGGTTTCCAGCAAGGTATCTTCCCAGTCCAGATCCAGAAATCGTAATAGAGGGTTTAGGCTTTCCCTGGGTTGTTCAACCAGTGCCTCGTAGTCGACTCGGAAATACCGAGTATGATCCTTACACCTCAGAGCCAAGGCATTGTTGGTCAGGTAGGCTCCAGCCGCATAGTAGGCCGAAAGCCCTCTTCGGTGCAGTGAAGCCATAGTATCGAAAGGATTACGGACGGTATGAATAACCTGCCCTTGTGGGAATGCATCCAAAAAATGTGGGAATGCAACAACATTAGAGGGGGATTTCTCAACCCAACGTTGGGCCCCTTGCGCCTTTCTGACCTTACCAAAGTAGGCCGTCGCAAAGGCTGTTAGGGTTTTACTCTTTTTGGCCAGAGCAGAAAGCTCGGCGGGGGTCCATTGGTAGAATGAATGAGCTAAGATAGTCCCGTGTAGGACAAACCAGCCTTCGGAGCAAAGGTGATTTAACAGCCGTCGACGTTGTAGAGCCGGGGCATAGGTGGCCCAGTCCCGATACAGTTTAGGGTGCATAAACACGTAGGTCTCAGGACCAGCACACAGCTTGGAATGCCGATTTAGGATATTGACTAAAACCGAACTTCCCGTACTCGGAGAGCCTCCCATTATGATGCCAGGTTCCACCATTGATCAGAAATAATATAAGCTGCGATAAGCAGAGCAAGGTAGGAAAAATACCACGGCAAGGAGATATATTGGCCCGGTCGAATGCCCCATCTCCAGCGGCAATAGAGGATCATGTTGAGTTTATTGATCAAATTGGCCACGACCGAAGCCGCTGCGATGCCCCCTAACCCATAACTGCGAACCCACCACAGACTTAAGCCCACGTTCACCACCGTTTCGATGATGGCACTAATGACCAAAAAGTAATTATGTCCCTTGGCAATTAAAAGTACTTGTGGCAGTAAAATACGGGTTCCCAGAATCAATAAGTACCAATTGAAAACGATGGCTGAATCCTGAAATTCCATGGTATAAACCATGGTAAACAGCCATGGACTAAAGAGCATGAGTCCCGCACTAATGGGGAATAGCCAATGGGAAAGCCGGAGGGTTTTGCTGCGAATGTCCTGCATACCCTGCTCTAGGGAACTACTGGCTACCGGAATCATCGCCGTAACGACGGCCCCGACCAAAAGCGTGGTAAGGGGTAATTCTCGAGCCCCATAACGGAAAACGGCGAAGGTTCCCGCGTCGGGAAAATAGCTGGTAACGATTAATCCATCGATGTACTCCACACTGTTGCCAATCAATAAGTGCAAAAGCAAAGGAGTAGCAACCGCGATATAGGGTCCCCATAGATGCAACTGTAATTGGAACGAACCAAATTTGCCCAACAACGAAAGGAGATAGCTAAACTTGAGAACGGCCCAAATCAGTAAAAGGATAAAGGACCACTCTAAGCCCCAGCCTAACCAGATAGGAAAAATGACTGCTACTAACTGGCTGATATGGATGGTTGTACTGTATCGGATAATCATTTGGTACCGCTCCCGCAAGAGTAAAATAATCTGTACGAGGTAAGTCGGTATGTTAAAGATCAAGTACCAGCAGAGCCAATGTAAATAGGGTAAGGAGTCGAATTTAGTTAATCGATGTAGAATGAAGTCCTGGCTTAGCCATAGAATCCCGGCCGCCAGTATCGAAAGAAGTAAGAAGAGGTAAAATACCTGTCCAATGAGGCTTTTTTGTTCTTGGAGCCCCCACTTTGGGAATAAACTCAGTAAAGCATTCTGCCCTCCTCCTATCCAGAAAAAGCTCAGTAAGTTTCCGAGAAATAAGAGCGCCTCATAGATGGATATCTCTCCTTTAGAAACGCCGTTTTTAGCGAGAAAAACACCGATAAGCAGACTAGCGGCAAAGCGCTGCAAATTGTACAATTGCAGTGCCCTAACGGAACTGATTCGAAAGGTTTGCAGTACGCGCTCCATACTTAGCTGCTGAGCCCAAATTGTTGTTGCCAGGCGATGAAAGATACGAATTTATACACCCGGTAATTTTCTAGCTCGTGTTCTGGGTAAAAGAATCGGTCCGCTTCTCGCAAAAGTGCTTCCCGCTTGAAGATTTGTGGATCCGCTTCCGCAAAGAGATCTTTGACCAGTGGATTGAGTGCCCGTAACCAGGCATTATTGGGAGCTTGTAAGGCTTTTTTGTCTTTACGGTTTTGGACCGCCGAGGGAATCCAGTTTTTACCTGCTTTGCGAAGTAAGTATTTACTTACCCCCTGTTGTATTTTATAGGTACCAGGAATATGGAATACCAGTTTAACGAATGCTAAATCATCTACGTATGGCGTATGGGTTTCTACTCCGAAGAGGCTGGAGGCTCGATCTACACATTTTAGTAGAAACTGAAGCCCTCCCTCTTGAAATCCGCGAGCTAAGTGTTCATTGAG
>JBCDIO010000743.1:0-2477 GCA_038748815.1 Bacteroidota bacterium | reverse complement strand
GGCGGTTTCTTCGGAGTACGGGCGATTGAACTGCTCGTTTTGCATACCGTAAAACGATACCTGGCCCACGCTTTTATTCATTCCAAAAATGGAAACCATACTGTAGCCCATCTTGGTGGCTTGGTCAAGGTCGCTTTGGGCACCGGTCGAAATTTTACCGAAGACGATTTGCTCAGCCGCACGGCCACCGAAGGTCATACACATCCGATCGAGCAGTTGCTCTCTGCGGGTGATGTACTCTTCTTTGGGCAGATACTGAGCATAGCCCAGCGTTCCAATTCCGCGAGGAACAATCGTTACCTTCACGAGTGGAGAAGCGTGATCAAGGAACCAACCACAAACGGCGTGGCCGGCTTCGTGGTAAGCGATGATCTCTTTCTCTTCGGGAGAAATGAGTTTATTCTTTTTCTCAAGACCGCCAATGACCCGATCCAAGGCATGGTTGAAATCATCCATATCTACGGCCTTCTTGTTGCGACGAGCGGCTACTAGAGCGGCTTCGTTGCAGACATTGGCAATATCGGCCCCGGCAAAACCGGGAGTCATTTCAGAAAGTACTTCCGATTTGATATCGGAAGCCGTCTTGATGTTCTTCAAGTGGACACGGAAGATCGCTTCCCGTCCTTTTAGATCCGGGCGATCAATTCCGATCTGGCGATCAAAACGTCCGGGGCGTAAAAGCGCACCATCAAGTACATCTGGGCGGTTGGTGGCAGCCATCAGGATTACTCCTTTGTCAGTGCTAAAACCATCCATCTCCACTAGCAACTGGTTTAGGGTGTTTTCCCGTTCGTCATTTCCGCCTTGGATCTGATTACGTCCTCGGGCCCGACCGATAGCATCGATCTCATCGATGAATACGATACAAGGGGCTTTCTCCCGGGCTTGGCGGAATAGATCTCGCACTCGGGAGGCACCTACTCCTACGAACATCTCTACGAAGTCCGAACCAGAGATGGAGAAGAAAGGCACACCAGCTTCTCCAGCTACCGCTTTGGCCAGCAAGGTTTTACCAGTACCCGGAGGGCCTACGAGGAGTACCCCTTTGGGAATTTTACCACCCAAGGCGGTATATTTCTTAGGATTTTTCAGGAAGTCTACTACTTCCATTACTTCCTCTTTTGCCTCATCAAGGCCAGCAACATCTGCAAAAGTGACACTTACTTTCGTGTTCTGATCGAACAGGGTCGCTTTCGATTTACCGATGTTAAAGATCTGTGCGCCAGGTCCTCCACCAGCACCGCTTACTCGACGCATGATGAATACCCAAATAGCGATGATGATGATGACGGGAACGATCCAGGATAGGATTGGCGTCAACCAGTTTTGCTTCGTTTCGAAGATCGGTTCGATCCGATAACTGGGCGGCACACTGGCATTGAGTTCTTTAAGATTCTCATTAAGTACTTCTACTGTACCTATGTTGAATACGTAGTGGGGACGGATACCTCCGAATTTACTTTGGGCGGCGTCACCATACCGTTCTTCATCTAAGCTATCACCTTTAATGTAAACGTGAGCATATTCCCGGTTGATCACCTCTAGGCGTTCTACATCTCCCGCTT
Source organism: Bacteroidota bacterium (assembly GCA_038748815.1). GTDB lineage: Bacteria > Bacteroidota > Bacteroidia > Chitinophagales > Saprospiraceae > JBCDIO01. The sequence continues at coordinate 912 of JBCDIO010000743.1, read as the reverse complement.
CGACCATTTCTGCAAACCGACTAAAGTTAATCGGTTCATTGGTTGCACTCGAGATTTGGTAGAAGTTCAGAGCGATCAGGAACAAGGCGATAATCCCATAAATCCAATAGGATGAATTTATTTTGGGGCCGTTTGGCTTGTCCTGTTTGTTGTTATTTTCCATTCTACAATTAATTCTTCTACACCAACTAATAGATCAACATAACAACGAATTAGCCGGTAAATCGTTACGTTTTTTCGACAAAAAAAGCCGCTTTAGCTATAAACTATCGTATTCGGTGAAAGTTGCGTCGCTCCACAGGTCTTCCAGTTCATAAAAACTCCGGGCCTCGCGATAGAAGACGTGTACGACTACGTCAAAATAGTCCAAGCAGATCCAATTGGCATTTTGTTGACCTTCGAAGTGGCTGGGGCGCCAGCCGGCTTCTTGCTTTAATCGCAAATGTACATTATCTGCGATAGATTTTACTTGCGTATTAGAATCACCCTCACAAATGATAAAGAAATCAGCCGGAGCATCGTCTAGCTTGCGTAAATCAATCTTTACAATCTTCTTACCTTTAATGTCTTGAATACTGTCGACAATCAGGTCGTTGAGCTGTTCAGTTGTGAGTTGTGGTTTCGTCGTGGCCTTTGTACTCAAAAGATATTTGTTTTAAAGTTCAATGGAATCATACAGCACCCGAATGCCAAGACTCGGGCAGTGATGAGATCTTTTAGGATCACTCGGTTAACACACAAGAGATACTTGGAAGTTTCCGAAAAATCGAAAGAGTGGCTAAAAAGCAGAGGAAAAATGCATTCCTTTAGGCTTTGAGCGATGTCTATCCGGCTGGCATTCATTACACCTTGTTGAAAAGAAAGCCCGGAATAAACCCAAAAGGATTGCTGCATATATTCGTTTTGTTACAG
>JBCDIO010000742.1:0-2492 GCA_038748815.1 Bacteroidota bacterium | reverse complement strand
CTACTCGAAGGAATGAACTCAAAAATCCAGTTTATCAAAAGAGCCGCAAGAGGCTACCGATATACTGATAATTTCAAACGAATGATTTTATTCGCTTTTGGAGATCTTTAGCTCACTGACCAAATGAAATCATTTTGAACCAAAAATCGCCTCTGTCAAAATATTCATTTATTTAGGTTACAAAGTATTAGTGTGTCTATTTGCTGAAACTAGTACCTCGTATTCAGCCAGCTAGGAAATAAAATAAGAAACCCGAAAGCGTACTTATCCGCTTTCGGGTTCTCTTTATGTATTGGCTCGCCCGATGGCTAGGGGAAGATACCCATTGCCAAATAGTCGGAACCAATTTTCTTTATGGCATTGGTGAAGGCCGCGGTTCGTAAATCCGCAATCGACGGATCTTGACGCATAACCTCCCGAATTTGTTGGTAAGCAGAGATCATGGTTTCTTCCAAACCAGAGCGTACTAAATCAATCTCATCGGCCCCACGCGCAATGATACGTCTTTCTCGCTCCTCGATAACCTTTCCAGTGGTTTTAGCCACTAAGTCAATGATGTTTTGGTAGGTCTGTTGATTAAAGCGTTTCTCCATGCGACCAAAGCGCATGTGCGATAGGTTTTTCAACCACTCAAAGTAGGATACCGTAACCCCTCCAGCATTTAGGTAAACATCAGGAATTACCATAATACCCCGTTTCAACAGGATTTCTTCTGCCTCCGAAGTTACAGGACCATTGGCGGCCTCAGCGATAATCTTCGCTTGAATCTTATCCGCATTCTCACCGGTAATCTGATTTTCCAGTGCCGCTGGGATCAAAATATCACATGGGAATTCTAAGACCTTCGTCCGGTCCTTTTTCTCAAAGTTGGTAGCACCCGGGAAACCAAGGATAGAACCGGTTTCTTTGCGGTGTGCAATTAAGGCGTGAATATCGAAACCATCTTCTTTGTAGATCGCCCCTTCTACCTCCGAGACACCTACAATGATGGCGTCCCCTTCATCTTGGGAAATAGTGGCAGAATAAGAACCCACATTACCCAGACCTTGTACTACGATTTTCTTACCTGCAATACCCGCCGTTAAGCCAAGCTTTTGCATATCCTCTGCTATGCTTACGGCTTCGCGAATGCCGTAATAAACCCCACGACCCGTGGCTTCGGTCCGTCCGCGAATACCATTCAAGGTAACCGGCTTACCGGTTACGCAACCCGCCGCATCAATATCGGTATCGTTGAATGTTCGGTAGGTATCATAGATCCAGGCCATTTCACGGCTTCCTGTTCCATAATCCGGAGCGGGTACGTCAATAGCTGGCCCAATGAAGTTACGGCGCACCAATTCGGTGGTGTAACGACGGGTGATTTTTTCTAATTGTCCTTCGTTAAACTCCCATGGGTTGATTTTTACCCCACCTTTAGCTCCACCGAAAGGCACATCCACAATCGCACATTTGTACGACATCAGAGTGGCTAGGGCCATTACTTCTTCCTGGTTAACGTGGTTACTATAGCGGATACCTCCTTTGGTAGGGAGGCGGTGGTGGGAGTGTTGGACCCGGTAAGCTTCGATCACTTTATATTCTCCGTCAATATTAACGGGGAAGTGCATTCGATAAACGGCATTACAAGCGTTGATCTGTTCGAGTAGACCTTCGTGTAGGCCTGTGTGTGGAGCTGCTTTTTGAAAGTAGTTTTGAACACTTTGAAAAAAGCTCACCTTGGTGATTGGTTCACCCATGTCAGTCTTTTGTTTGGTTCTCTAATTTGGTTAGTCTGCGATCGAGGTAGAGCAAAAAGAAGACCAGACCTATAAATACCGCCACAATAACGGCGACTACTACATAGATCTTGCCGGTACTTCGCATAAAATCCGGGTCGCTCTGAGCGTGAATAAGCAGGCTCGGAAGGCAAGCCAGGATCGTCAACAAGAACTTTTTCATGCTACCTGATTTAAGGGCTAAAAGTCGAATAAATTTTTAATTCTACCAAATAAAAATGTGGCACTCGTGTTGAGCGTCTTGGGGCTAATCATCGTCGTCGTCCCAACGCTCCACTCGCTGGAGCCAAAGCCGTTCAAGGCGGTAAGAAATACTGACCATCCATAGAGAGAATAACGTCCATCCGATGACCGCTGGATAAAATACCATTCGCATAGTGTTATCGAGGTCTTCACCACCTAAGGCTGGATTACCACCATTACCAGGGTGTAGACTGTCGGTCATTCTGGGAATAACGTATAACAAGGGGATGAGTGTAGCAAAAGCGAAGATATTATAAACGGCAGAAAGCCTTGCCTTACGCTCGGGATCTTCAAATGAATTGCGCAGCACAAAATAGGCTAGGTAAATCAGTAAAGCAATCGCCGTCATGTTTTGCTTAACATCCCAACTCCAATAAGCTCCCCAAGTATTCTTGGCCCAGATAGCTCCGGTTATTAACCCTAAAATGCCCAATAAAATGCCTACTCTTGTATAAGACAGGGACTTTCGAT
>JBCDIO010000741.1:0-2512 GCA_038748815.1 Bacteroidota bacterium | reverse complement strand
GATCGGCGATGGAAAGACCATATATAAAGCCACTACATTGATTGCGAATATCCAAAGCACCAATACCTTGCATTCCCATCTCGCGTTGCAACAAAACCCCACTGCCTGGAAAATAATAATCAGGACTCAGCGTAGCGAAGATAATAAAGTCCACATCATTGGGTTGGATACCCGCTTTTTCGGCGGCCGTATTCTTAATCACCTTGGTTACATAATCTCCATAGTAGTTGGAGAAACCTAACTTTTTGGCTTTTTCCCTTGAAATATCATCCGACCGAACGCCTAAAAAAGCGGACTCTCCATCCAAATCATAATTACCTACCGACACGACGTAGGTCTGAGCCGATAGGGCACCGATGCCAAGGGCAAAGGCAAAAAAGTACGTGGTAATAAAATTTTTCATGACTAGTTGATTGATTCTGATTCCAAGGACAAAGGCCCCGGGCGAGAGTTGCAAGCAGCAAAAAAATTGCGGTCATTAAATACTTTATAACCTAAATTTCTAAACCTTTTGATGAATCCTTTTTACCCAGCTCTTTGTTACGTGCTCGCCTTCGTTACTTTGGCTACGAGCTTGCGCGCCTTGATCTGAACAAAAATCGCCTCGGTCAAAAAATTCAGCTATTCCGATTACATAGTATTAAAACCGGGATTTTATAAAAGCCCTACTTCCGAACCGGCGTTCACTGTGGGGTAAAGCCGACTTATTCTGATCAGATTCAAACTATTCGGGGATCAGAATAGAAGAAAAACGAGCCACCCAACTGCAAGCAGCCCACTTTTTCTTATTTTTCCCCTCCTTGTTATCATCTAAGAGTGTGACCCTTTTCGCTCCAAAGGCCGCACTCCTTCAACCGCTAGACCATCCCAAATGTTACGTTATCAATTTGCATTCACTCTGATTCCATTGTCCCTATTTATGGCTTGTTCTGGACCGAAAAACGCTGTAGAAAACCCGAAGGATCTTCCCTTTGAAGTGCCATTATCTTCGATTGAACTTCCTTTACGCATATCAAAGACGGATCTCGAAGATAATCTCAATGATCAGCTGGGCGACCAGCTCTTCGCCGATGAGGATCTCGACGGTGAAGGCTTAGAGGTAATCGCTGAAAAAACGGAACGCATCGAGCTCTTCTTCAGCGATACCACCATTCAATTTAAAGTACCAGTCCGGCTTAAAATCAAAAAACCCGTAGCCTTTACCACCCTAGGAGCCAAAGCAGCTCTTTCGATGGATTTCTCCACTAACTATCAGATTGACTCCACTTGGGCTTTGAGCACCAAAACCCAGCTTTCAGAATACCAATGGACTGAGAAACCCAAACTAACTATCGGTGGCGTGAGTCTCCCCGTGCAGTTCATCGCTTCGCAGGTACTCAAACGGACCAAGGATATCCTGGCCGAAGCCATCGACGAGCAGGTACGCACTAATTTTGATCTGCGCAAAGAAATGGATAAAGCCTGGGATCTAATGCACGATCCAGTGCTTCTCTCGGAAGAGTATAAAACCAGGATCATTCTCAATCCTAAGCGGCTAGAAATGCAACCTATCCGGACCGAGCAGGATACCATCAAAAGCCTAATTTTTTTAGAATCACAGCCGCAGGTTTTTATTGGTGAGAAGCCCCAAAAAGTGCTCCCGGAAGAACTACCCGCCTTTACCTGGCGGGAAGACGGAGGAGGCCAGGGTTTTGATATTAACATCCAAACTGCCATTCCTTTTTCCGAAGCTGAAGCACTGGCTAAGGAAAACATGATCGGTGAGACTTATACGTCTGGCAAGCGCAGCGTTACCATCGAAGATTTAGCACTGTATGGGCTTGGGTCAAAGATGGTAGTAGAAACCACTCTATCGGGCAGTTATAAAGGGAAAGTTAACCTAGTTGGAGAACCCCGTTACAATGCCAATACCGGAAAACTTAAACTGACAAATCTTGATGTAGAACTGAAAACGCGTAATGTGCTCTATAAATCCTTAGGCTGGCTTTTTAAAGGGGTATTTAAAAGCCAGATCCAATCGAGTATCGATTATTATCTGGATTATTATTTGACTTACATGCGTGAAAGTTTACAGGAAGAATTTACCAATGCCGAAGTAGCTCCGGGCATCACCATGTCGGGAGATCTGGAACGACTCGAGATTCTGGATACCCACGTGACGACCGATAATATTCAGGTTCTTTTGCAGATGGCGGGAGGGCTCGATGTCCATGTGAAGGGAATTTCTTCGGGAGAATAAGGAAGTATGAAGTATGCCATTGCGGCGGGGCACGAAAAGACGGCCCAGGCCGCCGAAAGCATTTTACTGGAGGGAGGTAATGCCGTTGATGCGGCTATTGCTGCTTTTTTGGTGACCTGGGTCTGTGAACCTTGCATGGCGTCGGCCGGCGGTGGAGGCTTTGCCCAGATCTACACGGCCAAGCGGGAGTCGGTATTACTCGACTTTTTCTGCCAAACACCCCGTAGCAAACACATTGAAAACCGAGAATTCTTTCCAATAGAAGTAAATTTC
>JBCDIO010000740.1:0-2523 GCA_038748815.1 Bacteroidota bacterium | reverse complement strand
GCGGCGATTCTTCTGTTGTTTATCGGCGGTTTAGTAGCTAATTGGTATATGAATACATCCTCTCATGCTACGCAATTAGCTGAGCAGTATGTCGATTATCCGACCAGCTTATACCAACCGGGTACTCTTCGGACAACAAATCCCGAAGGGCTGTCAACGGATTACGAGCAAAAACTCGATGTTCTATGGACGAAGGTTAACGTGGCGTACCAAAAGCAAGATTACGCGGAAGGGCTACAAATAATGGAAGAACTAGCTAGCTTCCAGCGAGAAAAAGATTCGGGGCTCTTCCCGTACGCACAAGGTATTCTCTTAGCGCAAAAGGGGGAGCTGCAAGCAGCTATAGTTACCCTGCAAAAAGTACAGTCCGAATATACCGATGAGGCGAATTGGAAAAGGGCTATGCTGCTCCTTTCCTTACCTGCTAAAAGAGCTAAAGCCCTGGCGCTGCTCCGTCAAATTGCGCAAGCTAACGTTCCCAGAAGCCAACAAGCGAAAGTAATCCTGGAGCAGCTAGACTAAATCACGGCAAGCTCTATTTTAAAACTACCTATCTAAATACTTAGTATGGCTCGCTTTTTCCCCAATCTAACTACTTCTTTGCAATCCTTTATCAAAGAACAGTCTATGTTTTTTGTGGCTACAGCGGGAGCGGAAACCTCGATCAATTTATCCCCCAAAGGCATGGATTCCTTCCGCATTCTTGATGAGAAGACCGTGTTTTGGCTGAACTACACCGGAAGCGGAAACGAAACCTCTGCACATCTCCTGGAGAATACTCGGATGACCATTATGTTCTGCTCTTTTGGGCCAAAACCACTCATTCTTCGACTGTATGGACAGGCCCGGGAAATCGGGATTCAGGATCGGGATTGGGAAGAATGGATTCAGCATTTTCCGACCGATAACGGAGCCCGCCAGATCTTTATCGTTGGCCTGGAGCGCGTCCAAACATCCTGTGGCTATGCGGTACCAGAGATGGAGCTTAAGCATCAACGCACCCGCCTCTTGGATTGGTCGGAGCAAAAAGGCCCCGAGGGTATTGCCCAATACTGGGAAGATAAGAATCGAACCTCCATCGATGGAAAACCTACGAAGTATGGAAAAGAACAATAAGCGTCTACTCCCTTTTCTCCTCTTAGTACTTTGGACCCCTTTTTCCTGGGGCCAGCAAGGTTTTTATTTCCCAGAACGGGGTACTAAATGGGAAACCATTCAACCAGCCGATGCCGGATTTTTAGCAACAGAAATAGCTGCCAGTGTAGAATTCGCCCAAAGTAATGAATATTCTGGAGACCGGGATTTGCGTCGAGCCATCTTGAAAGGCTTCGCGCACGAACCCTATCACGAAATCCTGGGCCCTACTAAAAAACGGGGTGGCCCCGCTGGGATGATTCTCTATCGCGGGCACTTGCTAGCAAGCTGGGGAGATATTCAGCGGGTCGATATGACCTTTAGTGTTACCAAAAGTTACTTGTCTACGGTTGCCGGATTGGCCATACAAAATGGTCTCATTCAGGATGTCCATGATCCGGTCGGGAACTACGTTTGGGACGGAACCTTTGACGGGGCCCACAATGCTAAGATCACCTGGGACCACCTGCTTACACAGACCTCGGATTGGTCAGGAAGCTTATGGGGTGGTGCTGATTGGGCAGATCGACCCCCTAAAGAAGGAGGTATTGATGACTGGAAATTCCGAGACTTAAACGAACCAGGTTCCGTTTTCGAATACAATGATGTACGGGTAAATGTACTAGCCTACTCGCTGTTACAAGTCTGGCGCAAACCGTTGCCCCAAGTGCTTAAAGAACAGATTATGGACCCGATTGGGGCCTCTTCTACTTGGCGTTGGTTTGGCTACGATAACTCTTGGACGAACGTAGATGGGCAGTATGTACAATCAGTCAGTGGCGGCGGACATTCTGGCGGAGGTATCTTCATCAATACCGAAGACCACGCTCGCTTTGGGCTTCTATTCTTAAATGGCGGCAATTGGAATGGCCGGCAGTTAATAGATCCCGCCTGGATTGAGCAAGCTACTCAGGGAGCGTCAGCGGTCTCTCGGTACGGTTATATGTGGTGGCTCAACGTACCAGGAGAACGATACTGGGAAGGAGTGCCTGAAGATGTTTTCTACGCAGCTGGCTTTGGGGGCAACTTTATCGTGGTGGTGCCCAGTGAAGAGTTGGTCATCGTTACGCGTTGGCTGGAACCAAAGGAGATCGGGACTTTCGTACAGCAGGTACTGGAAGCGAAGGAATAAACATCCATTCTCCTATTTCATTAGAGGTACTTGGCTACCTAAGCAGGACGTGAATGTAACCTTAGTGTCCCTACCTAAAGTAGGCAGATACGGTAGGTAAATTTGCGAGTACAAAATAGATGTTTGGTTTCACGCAGAGTTCGGGAAGTTTCACGCAGAGTTCGCGGAGGTATCCTGGGTAGGCCTTCGTTTTGCGCCTTCGTTTATGGCCTCCCTAATCTAGGTAGATACTGTAGGTAAATTTGAGAGTATAAAAT
>JBCDIO010000739.1:0-2530 GCA_038748815.1 Bacteroidota bacterium | reverse complement strand
AGCCCCGAGGCCTCGCCCCGAGCACTCGGGGGTAGACGGATCTACTTGGCATTAGACAGGCCTGCTTGACTGCAGCAGGCAAGTACTGATTCCTGCATTTTTTAGAAAACGGCTCCAATACTACCCAAACCATTTCGCTTAGAGTATACTAATGATCGGCTCCTAATCCTCTGAGAGGCGCTTCATACTTTGTAACTTAAATACACTAATTCTTCCGGTGGAAGGATGTGCCACTATTGGCAATAGATGCGTCATCTTTCTTATCTAATTCTACAAATCGACGAGCCTCTAGACACTTTGCAAAAACAAGCAATTATTTTTGAGTACCTACGTACTCAATTCCAAGAACCAAGAACCATGATCCAACGAACTGTTTTCCTCTTGCCACTCATCCTGCTGTTCCTCCTTGTTCCCGAGCCTGCAACCGGGCAAGAAATCGCTGGAAGGTGGTATGGAGAAGCTGAGGTAGACTCTACTCAACATTACCTTTTTGATATACGCTATCAAGAAAGAATCTACTACGGCTATTTCGACCTTCCGGGTACTGGGCTTTTTCGAATTCCCTTCGACAGTGTTTCCTTTGCGAAGAATGGGGAAGTGTATCTGGAACAAAAGAGTTTGCCCCTGACTTATCGGGGTACCTGGAGTGCTGGGAAAGAGGAAATCCGTGGAATCATCTATCACCAGCAAGATACGGCCAAGCTTTCCCTAAGCCACACGCCGACCATTGCGAGGCCTCAATTGCCAAAGGGGGCTATACCCTACACGGAAAAGGAGCTGTCTTTTGTCAATCCGGATGGCGATACCTTGTTGGGAAGTTTAAGCTATCCAACGGATCGGGATTCCCTCATTCTGGTTGTTCTAATTTCCGGAAGTGGCCCGCAGGATCGAAATGAAGAAATTTTAGGTCACCAACCTTTTCGGGTTTTATCCGATTATCTAAGTCGTAGAGGTATTGCCGTTTTTCGCTACGATGATCGGGGTTACGGGGATTCCGGAGGGCGTTTTCGGCCAGCTACGAGTGCTGATTATGCGGAAGATACCCGGGGTGCATTGAAGATGTTACAGGGATTATCTGACTTTTCTTTTTACTCTATTGGCCTAGCTGGACACAGTGAAGGGGGTAATATTGCCCCAATGGTAGCGAGTAGTGCCCCGGAAGTTGACTTTCTCATTTTTCTGGCAGCCCCCGGACTTTCGAATTACGAATCCTATTTGAGCTCTCTTGATCTCGTTCTGAGAGAATACCCAGAGACCTACGACCGGGATTACCCCTTCTTCCAGGGAGTTTATCAGTCGATGGCCAGCATTTCTGACAAAGAGATATTGCGTGATACGCTGGAGAAGCAATTTACCGGCATCACCGAAGTAATGGAGGAGGAAGAATTATCCCTATACGGTGGAGTCGAGGCGTATATCCAAAGCAATGTACAATACCATTGTTCGGACTGGTATCACTACTATTTACAATTCGATATAACCCCTTTTCTACAAAGCTTGAAAATCCCAATTTTGGCTTTAAACGGAGATCAGGACCATTCGGTGGTAGCCGCCCCTAATCTAGCCGGGTTTGAGCAGACGCTACAGAAAGCTAGGCATCCGAATTACCGGACGATCTTGCTACCTGGCGTCAACCATTTTTTTCAGCCGGATACGGATCCGAGTTTTGACTCGGTTTATTTTAATGAAATGACCTTTTCTCCCCTGGCTTTGGAAACTATTTTTCAGTGGATTCAGGAGATTCATTAATCGCTAATCATGCATTTTAAACAACGAGTATTTCAAATCTTTTTATTAGGTAGTTTGGGGCTGCTATGGACGGCTTGCTCCAACCAACGATCGGAAAAAACCTTACCCTATCTCGGTTTTCACGATGTCGTAGGAACGGATACAGTCTACCACAAAATTCCGCCATTTCAGTTTTTGGATCAGGACAGTACTCTGATCAACAATGAGGTACTGGGTGAGTCGATCTATATCGCTGATTTTTTCTACACTTACTGCCCTTCCGTTTGTCCAAAGGTAAAACAGCAGATGCTGCGGGTTTACGAGCACTTCCCCGAAGAAACACCGTTAAAATTGGTTTCTTTTGCGCTCGATCCTAGTCGAGATTCGGTGCTGTATTTACGGGGGTATGCCAACAATTTAGGGGTAGAAAGCGAACGCTGGCATTTCCTCTCTGGGGATGTGGAAGAAACCTGGAGCTTGGCCCGCGACTTTTTGATTTCGGTGCAACGAGATTCTGATGAGCCGGGCGGCATTACCCATTCTGGCAAACTGATACTGGTAGACCGGCAAGGGCATATCCGAGGTTTTGCCGATGGTACGGACCCTGGCAGCGTGGACCGGTTTCTGGAAGAGGTCGAATTTTTATTAGTCCATTCAGAGCTTGAATAAACGCTTGAATTTGAGTTGGCTTTAGGTAAAGTGAATCACTCGTCCTATTTTTGAGTCTACTTTGCTAAAGGGCTTTCCATCAGCCCAACAGAACACTAGCCACATGTATAGTCACGAGTTTCAAAAACGGGTT
>JBCDIO010000738.1:0-2540 GCA_038748815.1 Bacteroidota bacterium | reverse complement strand
ATCAGCCCGCTGGTTACTATTATGGCGCTGTCCTTTTGGGGCTTTATCTGGGGCATTACCGGAATGTCTCCTAACTTGACCATTCCCTCCGAAGCTGGGTAGATATTTAGTAGTAACTTCAGCAAGGTGGTTTTTCCGCTACCGCTGGAACCGACAATGGCCGTGGTCTTTCCTTTTTCAATTCTTAAATCAATATCTTTCAGAATGGCCGGCATGTGCCCACCGTAACGGAAGGTGACTTTCTCCAACAAGAGGTCGCCACTTTCGGGAAGAATGGTCATTTTATCCTCCGGATTTTCCTCGTTGGGACGCAGATGCACCTCGTTCATTCGCTCCAAGCTAATCCGTGCATCCTGGAAAGCCCGCACGAAGTCGATCAACTGATTAACCGGGGTTTCCAGCTGCCCCATGATGTATTGGATGGCGAAAAGAACGCCAATCGTCATTTGTCCATCGATCACCGATTTGGCAGCAAAGAGAATGATCAGGATATTCTTGATTTCATTAATGACCTGCCCTCCTAAGCGTTGGCGTTGGTTGACCGCTAGATAATTCATACTCGCCCGGAATAATTTAGCTTCCGAACGTTCCCATTCCCAGCGTTTCTGGGTCTCGGCATTATTCAGTTTGATCTCCTGCATCCCGTTGATCAGTTCGATCAACTTTCCTTGATTATCGGCCGCTTGGTCAAAGCGTAAATAATCCAATTCCCGCCGTGCGGCCATAAACCGAAAAACCCAAATCAGATAGACCGCCGTTCCAAAAAGGAATATCAAGAAAACGGTGAGGTCAAAGTAAAGGAGCAAAAGACCGAGAAAGAGGATGCTCATGCTCGAGAACACCGCAGGTAAGGTGGCGGTGGTCAGCAGGCGCTCAATCCGCTCGTTATCGTAGATGCGTTTGAGCAGATCGGTGGTCATTTTCTGATCAAAGAAGCGAATCGGAAGTTTGACTACTTTGATTAGGAAATCCGAGATGAGGTTAATATTGGTACGAACGCCAATATGCAGCAAGATCCAGCCCCGTAGATGTTCGATGAGCGCACGACTGATGTAGAGTACGGTCCAGGCACCAAGCACTAGTAAGATAAAGTTGAAGTCAAGGCTACTAATCCCCTGATCAACAACGGCTTGTATTAAGAATGGAAAGATTAGTTGTAGAATGACCGTTATCAGTAAACCGAGCGTGAGTTGAACCACCAGATTGCGGTGCTTGCCCAAGTATTGTAATACGTAGCCCCAGCTAGCTTTATCCGTCGTTTGCCCATCTTTTTGGAAGAAGTCGGGGGTCGGTTCCAAGGCCAAAATAACCCCTAGGCGATTGCCATCTTCGTAGGTATGGAGCCAGCCGTCCAGGAATTGTTCGCGGGTCATCCGTACTTCGCCCACCGCCGGATCGGCCACCCAAACTTCCTTTTTAGTGATTTTAAAGACCACCAGGTAGTGATTTTCTTGCCAGTGGACGACTACGGGCAGGGGTACATCCTGTTGTAACTGATCGAAGGTGCTTCGAGCAGCCAGGGTTCTGAAACCAATATGCTCGGCTGCATCGCTGATCTCCAATAACGTAACGCCTTCTTTACGTAGGTGGGTGATTGAGCGCAGAAACTCCAACGAATAGAAACGGCCATAATGCCGGGCGACCATTCGCAAACAAGTGGCGCCGCAATCCGAGGCATCGTGTTGAAGGTAAATTGGAAAGTTGTTGGCCATATACTGCTGCCGGGCCTAGCGGCACCGGTTTTTGCTTTGCGAAGGTTCAGATATTCTGCTAGAAAAGGCTGGGTCCCATGTGCGAATAGGATAAAGACGCCCAGAACCCTAAAAATAGTTGACTTTTATTAATAATACGGCAAGCTACGCAAAATTTGCGGCTGCGAGCTGACCATTAGACGGGATTGTAGTACCTTTTGGACCGAAATCAAGGGTACTTAACGGCTTTCCGCGCATGTATAATAGCTTTCTGAGTGTGGTGTGTAGTATTGAACGGCCAGAGGAGATTGATACTCTGGGGGATCGGCTATCTAAACTAGCCACCGTTCTCGCGAGTCATTTTTCGGATTACGAAATTATCCTGGTCAATAACACGGCTAGCCGTAATTTCGAGAAACGCCTACAAGTACTGTCAGAAACCGTTCGCCAACACATCTACCTCATACACTTATCGAGTACGATTGATAATAACCATGCTGTACTGGCTGGTCTTGATCGAGCCAATGGAGATTACACCGTAGTCTACGAATTTCTCTTCGCCGATCAACCGGAACGGGTATTAGAGATGTTTGAAAAAACACAGGAGGGTTTTGATATCGTTTACCTCCGGGCCGAGGATCGGAAGATGGCCTGGGGCTTCCGGTGGCTGTACCGCTTATTTTACTTTATTCTCCGCAATTACTCCCAACTGCAGATCGATGAGAAAGCGCACAACATGCGGATCATTTCCCGTCGTGCTCTGAACTCTCTGTTACGACTACGGGAAAATCTCCGATTTATGAAAGCCATCTATTCGATTGTAGTCTATCAAACGGCCTCCATTCTGGT
>JBCDIO010000737.1:0-2550 GCA_038748815.1 Bacteroidota bacterium | reverse complement strand
TTTCTAAAATTTTCCTTTTTTGTCTAAGTCTAACGTTGTTTTCTCAGAATGCCATCGTGCGCGGTACCATTCTGGATGAAACAACTGATGAGCCCTTGATTTCTGCAACCGTACAAGTTGGCAGCAGTGGAACCGTCAGTGATTACGACGGTAACTATATCTTATCGCTCCCCGCCGGAACCTACACCCTGGAATTCAGTTATATTGGCTACGCGGATTTAAGCCAAGAGGTGACGGTAGAAGCTGGCCAGGAGGTAGAACTTAATGTTCGACTCAACGAAGGTGCCACCATATTGAATACGGCTACCGTTACCAGTGGTAAATTTGAAAAGCCACTATCGGAAGTAACCGTCTCTTTGGAAGTCCTGAAACCATCCTTGGTGGAAAGCACCAATACAACAAGTATCGAGACGGTGCTAGAAAAAGTGCCTGGGGTAACTATCGTCGATGGACAAGCTAATATTCGGGGTGGTTCTGGCTTCTCCTACGGTGCTGGAAGCCGAGTGCTTCTATTGATGGACGATATTCCCATTCTGCAAGCCGATGCCGGTTTTCCAAACTGGGCCGATGTACCGGTTGAAAACCTATCGCAGATTGAAGTGGTAAAAGGAGCTGCTTCCTCTTTGTATGGTTCGTCGGCATTGAATGGAATCATCAACGTGCGTACGGCTTACGCAAAGTCGGATCCAGAGTTCAAAGCCAGTTTATTCCATACGACCTTTCTTTCTCCACAGGATGCCGAAAAGCAATGGTGGCGCAACGCCCCTTTTACCACTGGAGGAAGTATGACCTATAAACGTAAGCTTGGGAAGCTGGACTTGGTTGTCGGTAGCTTCGCTTTACGTGAACAAAGTTTTCGCGAACGGACCACCGACGAATACAAACGGATGAATGTGCACGCTCGTTACCGGATTACCGATAACCTGAGCGTTGGCTTTAATAGTAATTTCAACCAGGGTAATGCCAGCTCTTATTTTTACTATCTCAACAGTGGATCGGGGGCTTTTATGGCTACGCCTAGCGCTTTGTCCCGGACCGAGCGCCTCCGCTATAATGTGGATCCTTACCTTACTTATTACGATCCGGTGGGTAATCGACATAAGATATTAGGTCGATTCTATAGTGTAGATAATATGGCGGATAACGCCCAGTCCAACAGTTCGCGCTTATCGTATGGAGAATACCAGTTTCAGCGCAACTTCAAAAAAATGGACCTAGTCCTGACGGCCGGAGCGGTCTTAATCGGCACCAATGTGCAGGCGGAACTCTACGGAGATACGACGTATACATCTTTGAACCAAGCGGCCTACATCCAATTGGATAAAGAATTTTTTGGTCGCCTCAATCTTTCTGCTGGTTTCCGTTACGAATCCAACCGGATCGATAATCCAGGGTTTGCCTTTTTTGACGGTGCCGAAGGGGATTCGAGTCGCCTGGTAGTTATTGACCCTAGTGTTGATACGGATGCCCGTCCCGTTTTCCGTTTCGGAGCCAATTTGCGGATTACCGATTTTACCTTCTTGCGGGCATCCTGGGGACAGGGTTATCGGTTCCCAACAATTGCCGAAAAATACATAGTAACTGATTTTGGAGGGGCCACGATTGGTCCAAACCCAGACCTACAATCCGAGACTGGTTGGTCCACAGAAGTAGGGATCAAGCAAGGATTTAAATTGGGTGCTTTCAACGGCTATTTAGATATAGCTGGATTCTGGACGGAGTACCAAAATATGATGGAGTTCACGCTGACCCGTTTCTTACCGCCACCGATTCAGTTCCAATCATTGAATGTTGGCGGAACGGAAATCAAAGGTATTGATGTAACCGTGGCGGGGCAAGGTGATCTCTTTGGCTCCTTGAAGACTAGTTTGTTAGCTGGTTATACCTTTATCGATCCTCGCTTTTTGGAGTTTGATACCACGCCGGCTACTAGCTTAAGTGATCTAACGGAAGGCCAGCGCAACGCTGTTAACTCGTCGGTTGACTACAACATTCTCAAATACCGAAGCCGCCATACCTTTAAGTTCGACCTGGAAAGTAAATATAAACGCGTCTCTCTTGGGGTGGCGGTGATTTATGCGAGTTTTGTGGAAGCGGTTGACAATGTTTTCGAGAATTTACTCGTTCCGGGTTTGGGCGAATACCGAATGGAAAATAATACCGGAGCTACGGTTGTTAGTGTTCGGATGGCTTACCATCACAATAGCAAGACCCGGATTTCTCTGTTGCTAAATAATCTATTAAACGAAGAATACACTGTGCGCCCCGGGCTGTTGGAAGCCCCACGGAATATTGGGGTGCGCCTCGATTACGGCTTTTAAGATGAAGCAATATGCAAACGGGGAGGCTACCAATATCGGCAGCCTCCCTTTTTTGTTTGCGCTGTTTTCGAAGTCTAGGTCTACGGCCAAGTACTCGGGGTATAAGCACTCCACAAAATGCCTAAAAAATGAATAAGTCGTTCTTGATATTTAGGTAAGAAAACACACGATGTTTGCCGCGCGAGGTGCCTGTAGAGATAGTGCTTATGTAGTGTTACCCTGGAAGAAG
>JBCDIO010000736.1:0-2560 GCA_038748815.1 Bacteroidota bacterium | reverse complement strand
CAAAAATTCAGTGGCAATGTCATTTAGAACAAGATGATTGTGATGCGATAGTCCAGTTCCTTAAGAAGGAACCGTCCGATTTGCACATTCAAGGGATGGTGAAATTTAGACCTCCAGGGAAAGTGGGCCTCCAGACACAACGGTTCTTATTCCCATTGCGACAAGCTCTTGACGCAGATTTCTGGGAGCATGAACCATGGCAACGGATTCGCTACAAATATTTTGATACCCAAGGCAATGGCTATCAGGATTTACCAAAGGTTCAGCGCTTACTCCCTTCGGTAAGTAAGGCCCGCGGACAACAAAGAACGGACCACCTTGTGTCGGTAAACCAAGACTATGTTAGCACTATTTCAGCGGCTAAACCAACGGCGGTTATTGCCGCAGATCAGCTGATTCAATCACCTTTAGCAATCTATGATCTTTCGAGTCAGCTATGGACTCTCGAAACCGTTATGGCCAATTGGAATGCTACTAAGAAGCGCTCTTTACCAGTAGTGACTAAAGAAAAATCATTCTTATGGTCTGATCGCTTATCGAGTAAAAAGTTCTGGTATTACCCGGAAGCGATTCTGAAGCAACCCAGGCTAGATACAGAGGTAGCGCATTCTCCTTTTCTCTTTAGATTTAAAACCATTGGGTACGACCGTTTAGGTCTTCCTATTCTGGAAGGAGAAATTAAAGTGAGCATAGAGCAAGGACCAAGCCCAAACACCCAAGCCGCTATCCAGGAGAAAGGGGCCAAAAGTACTGTGCTACCCGTTGATTTTACGTCGGAGCGGTTTGCTTTGCAAATCCCATTTACCGACCAGGAAGGAGAAGCAAAAAGATCAACCATTCCCGCATCTAAAGTGGTGCGTAAAGGAGAAAGTGTGGAACTACATTTTCGGCTGACCAACGACTGGATTAGAGCAGCTTATGGTGCTTTTTCGGTGGAGGGCTTTCAATCACAAAAGGCTGTACTCCAAATATCAACTTCTTTTCAAGGATATCAGATACTTCGGAGCAATGAGTATTCGATTGCCTCTGGTAATAAGCTTTCGGGTATACCAACCATCTACGAGAATGTCAGAAATGCACCCGAAGGAAAGATATGGCTCAACGGAACCACGAAGAGTATCCATTTTTCAGGCGGGACTATCAACTTGCAAGATGGAGTCACTTTACAACCTACGGCTAATTCGTTGACGTCAGCTTTAAATCCAGGGTTTAAACCAACGATCAAACCAACTTCAAAAGAAGTCTTAAAAACCTTTGGACGTACCCAGAAGTTGGAGCTATTTTTTGATTGTGCCAGTTTTGGTGCTCTTTATCAAAGGGCGAACTCCAGTGGTAGTTGGGAATCTATTGGATGTGAAACCCCGTACTTGCTTGGCCAAATCGAATTTCGTTTGTACGATGAGATCGTCGAACTAGAAACGCAGTATTACCGCGTTTTTCGATCAACCCAGTCTCCATCTCGCTTTATGGTCCTTCCGAAGAACTACCGGATAACTCGGTTTTCAACAGACCTACCCGACCGAGCGTATCGGCCATGCGTGTACTTGTACGCTGCGATCGATATTGATCAACTAAACGACAGTCGGTTTATTCTAGATGCTACCTTGGAACCCGATATTCCCCGGTTTGCTCGTCGAGAATTGCAAGCCCAGCTTAAAGCGTATACGCCCTACGAACCAGAAGTAGAATACATCACCCAAACGGATTCGGAAGCCACTTTCAGTTGGCTCATACCGACCCAGGGAGAAACAACGGTTAATACTGTAGTGATCGGGCAAGCAATCCATCTGAGTATGGAAGCTAATATTCTGGATCTTCTAAATTTTCAAAATCGCCTAGCGAATGGGGCTATTCACTGTATGGTTGAGTTTACGGCTCCAGTTGGAAGTAGGTATTATGCCTCTTTATATCCGGATCTATCAAACATTATTGGTCCCTGGAGGGAAGGGCCCATCCAACAACGTATGGTGGGAGGAATGCTTCACTTGGAGAATGTCGTAAATAATACACAGCATATCACAGCCATCCAAGGCTACGATTCCTCGTGGAACCCTTTGGAATTGGTTCCTGTCGAAATCAGCTTGCGCCGGGGAGAATCCTCAGAAATTGAATTGTCCGGCGAAGCAGTCTACTGGGTGCCAATCTACAAATCCGATCCGGTACTCCACGACCTGGAAGAATCCAAAAGCTTCATTGAGGATGTGGAATGCCAAGTATCCTTTTTGGTGACTGCCGATTTTGCAGAACAAAACATAGAGGTGGTCAAAGTGGAGGCTCGGTTAAAAGGGCAGGATCATATTTATCCACTTTTGTTGGATAAAGATCAGTCCGTTGGAGAATTGGTCATGCTCATGCCTTTAACCAGGTATGTTTTTGATCGAATACTGGAATTTAGAATTAAAACCATTTTTAAGGATGATACCCCGGCTGTAACGCATCATTGGCAAGAGTGGTCCTTACAGGAAGCTGGAACGATCATCAACCTTACAACGAACATGATTATTAACCCCTAAATAAGAGAATTATGGCAAAGGGAATCTCACTGCATATTGGATTAAAT
>JBCDIO010000735.1:0-2562 GCA_038748815.1 Bacteroidota bacterium | reverse complement strand
CTAGGCCTGAACCGAAGTGTTTTGGGTCTTTCTTATCTATATGGGTAGTACTCGATCCCTTTGTTAGGAGTGCAGGATTTGATATCCGTCTACGAGAGCGTAGAAATCTCGTAGACGGATTCGGAAGTTACTCCCCTTTTTTCTTAATAATAAGAAAAGGTAAGAATCCAAGTCCATCGGGACTAAAAACCCACTCTTTGAACCTTTTTATGTAGAAGCTCAACAACACCCAATTCCAAACAACATTATTTAAGTAGGCTCAAGGCCACTGGGCTTTGGATATACAACGAACTTGCAATTCGCACTATCAACGAGGTGCACAACCTGAGCTACCTTGGATTAGTTCTCCCACCAATTCTCATTTCTATTTATTAGTACCTAATGTAAGTGATCCTCTCCGTCATAGCTGTCAATCCCTCGGTTTTAGCATCTTCCCATTTTTGTTTACTTTCACATCAAACGAAACGAAACCAACGAGCATGAACTTTTTGACCATAGTATCTTTCCTGGGTTTCACGGCCCTAGTGGCCTTTATCGCCTGGTACGCCACCCGCAGCACGGATGAAAAATCAGCCGATGGATACTTTCTGGGAGGCCGCAGCTTGGGAGCCATTACCATTGCTGGTTCGTTGCTCTTAACCAACCTCTCTGCGGAACAAATCGTAGGATTGAATGGTCAGGCCTTCACGGAAGGAATTATGGTAATGGCTTGGGAAACCCTGGCGGCAATCGCGATCATTATCGGGGCGATCTTTCTCTTGCCCAAGTATATGCGTTCGGGGATTACTACGATTCCAGAATTTATCGGTACGCGCTTCGATGCCAATACCAAGTCGCTCTTATCGATTCTGTTCCTGTTCGCGTACGGTATCGTGCTTTTACCTACCATCTTATACTCCGGCTCCTTGGCTTTTAGCACCCTCTTTGATTTACCGACGGTTCTAGGTATTTCCGAATGGACGGTGATTTGGATTTGCGTCTGGGTCATTGGTGCGATCGGAATTATCTATGCTATTTTCGGGGGACTAAAAGCGGTAGCCGTTTCCGACTTAATCAATGCCATTGGCCTATTAGTTGGGGGTTTGCTCATTCCTATTTTCGGCTTACTACTCATTGGTGATGATAGCATTGGAGAAGGTTTGAACCGCCTGTGGACCAGCAACCCGGACAAATTCGAGATGGCCGGAGCAGTGGATTCTTCCATTCCCTTTTCGACCGTATTCACCGGTATGATGATTGCGCAGGTTTACTACTGGGGGACGAATCAGTCTATTCTGCAGCGGGTCTTTGCCGCCAGAAGTTTGAAAGAAGGGCAGAAAGGGATGCTGTTTGCGGCCCTGGTCAAGTTCTTGATTCCCGTCATTGTGGTACTACCCGGTATTATTGCCTGGCATTACTTTGATGGACAATTAGCGAATGCGGATCAAGCCTATCCGGCTTTGGTCAAGGAGGTACTACCAGAAGCGCTGGTCGGCTTCTTTGCGGCCGTTTTATTTGGCGCCGTACTGAGTTCCTTTAATAGCCTTTTAAATAGTAGTGCTACGCTATTTGGGGTGGATTTATACAAGCAATTCTTCAACCGAGAAGCGACCGATTTAGAACGGGTAAAGGCCGGAAAGAACTTCGGTTTTGTGCTAGGAGTCGTGTCCATGGCCATTGCGCCGTTTATCGTCTTTGCCCCTGATGGCTTGTTCAGTTATATTCAGCAATCTTTAGGTAGCTTGAGTGTACCCATTCTAGCGGTGGTTTTGATTGGTATGTTTACGAAACGTGTCCCCGCCATTGCTGCCAAGACCGTGATGATTGGCGGTGTGATTATTTACCTGATTAGTTTATTATTCCTGGAGCCTTCTTTCCGGAGCAGTGCCTTAGCTCAAGCCAAGGCGGAGGGTATTGTGGATGCCAGTCAGCTGAGTATTATCGAAGCACAGGCCTATCCCCACTTCTTGCATATCATGGGGATAATCTTCGTTATTAGCATCTTGTACATGCTATTGGTGGGTAGACTTCGCCCGCAAGAAACACCTTACGAGCCGGAGGTTACCGACGTAGTCGACGTTACTCCTTGGAAGTATACGATTGTCTCTTCCATTGTGATTGCGATCCTGGTATTGAGCTTGTACTTTATTTTTTAGGGTGGAAGGTTAAATAAAAAGCCCTTATTTCTGTGCCTCTTGAAGCAGTTTATCTGCTTTTATTTGGTTGCTTAAGATTTCCAATTTTTCAGTTCCTATTATTGGCAACTCGAATTCGCCCTGTATTTCAAATCGTTTCCTATTAGGAATTTGGAACCTTAGATTAATTACCCCTCTCACGACATTTTTATCCATAGAAGAAATTAATATTTCGCCTTCGGAGAATTTTGATTCTTCTTTATAGATAATAGGTTTTAGCAGATTTCCCCAGAGTTTGCTGTATTTAGCCTCAGATTTTGATTTTTTATGGATCGATATCCTTTCTCCTTCTGCTAGTTTATTCAAACCAATAAGTATTCTTATTTCCTGTCCTTCCTCGTCCAGATGATATACGTTTAATAGATAGTTAGCCTTGCTATCTGAAAGG
>JBCDIO010000734.1:0-2569 GCA_038748815.1 Bacteroidota bacterium | reverse complement strand
GGCTCTCTTTCAACTCGGCGATTTGATCAAAGCGAGCCTCGGAATTGAGGATGGTCAATTCACCACTGGATTAATCACCGCCTTTCTGCTTTTTTGTATCGGTTCGATCACCATTGTGGGGGCTATTGAAGAAGGTATTCAAGGGAAAAGAGAATTACTCTATATCAAATCGACCCTCGATGGAATCACCTCCATCGCTCTTGCGGCAACTTACGGAATTGGGGTGCTTTTTTCCATATTCCCGATGCTTCTTTTTCAAGGAGGTATTACCATTCTGGCCGGTTCAGCGGAGCGCTTTTTTACTCAGATCCGTATCGACTTTATCAGTGCAGTAGGTGGTGTCCTGATCATTGGGGTTGGTATTAATATGCTAGAATTGGGGGTGATCAATCTTGAAAATTTACTTCCAGCTATTGTTTTTGCACTTCTTCTGGGCCCTTTGCAAGAATGGGTTCAGGTTCGTTGGTTCTCTGCATAATCCACTGGCCAATGCGACACTGGGTGCAAGACTTATGTTGACAATAGTTCCGCTCTAAATGCACTAAAGCCTGTGAATCTAAAGCGGTGCTTGGCTTGATGCCAAGTGCCTTCCAACGCTTTGTAATTCGATTACCTTCTAGGGATAATTGCTCAGCCCATTCCAAAACTCTTTGTTGAAGAACGTCGCGTCCACTCCGCTTTCCAATCATCCACAAAAAAGGGAAGACTCCGTTGATCAATAAAATCCGGGCTTGTCCTGGGCTTACTTTGGGGTAGCGGTCATTTCGGTCTTTTGAGAAGGTGTAATGACTATGCCAGAATGGAGACAGCGGTACTTGTAACTGCCGGAGTAGGTCTTCCAACGCGTGGGGCCGCATATAGAAGTCAGTGTGGAGGATGTTTTGATGGAGTAGTGATGCTAGCTGAGCAAGCTTGAGCCAAACGGAAGCTTGTGGACGGATTCTACCTAATTTCCAACGAATGGGTAGGGGGTGGAACTGGTGGTGCTTTCGTTGTAGGCTGCGGTAAATATGGTGCAAGTTGGTGGAGTAGTCCTCGGATGGATTTTCCAAAAAGCCAGCTTGTCCAAACAAAAGTGCTTCTAGGTAGCTGAGCCGATCTCGGTAGCGTAGTAGCGTTCGAATATCGAGGCTGCGGGCTACCTGTTGAATATTTTGGGCATTAGCCGTGAGGCCTATCGCGTAGGCCATTTGCTGCCAGAATAACTGATCGAGATCACCCCGTAGATGTTTTAGCTCTTGTTCTAATTGGTCCGTTTTTTCTTCTAATCGTTCTACATACATACGATCTAACCAGCTACGTAGCAAAAGGTCCGGACATTGGCCCACTAAATGTTGGCAAGGAATAGGGTAGAGGGCATGTTGTAGTTTATAATAGTTCTGCAAAACGCTCGGTGCTACTCTTCCACATAACTCTAGACAGGGAATTCGTTGGCCATTCATTCTTCTAATCACCTGGTCTTCTTCCCAGACTACATGCAAAATGACCGATTGATAATTCGGGTCCTTTTGGTGCCGATGCTTTAGCCAATCGGATGCTTTTACGTGGATTTCTATATCACCATTCCAGCTTAATCCGTCCCAAATAATTGTTGATTGAGAAAAGTCAGGGCCACTTTCTCGATTGTAATACCCAGGGTTAACTATTTGCAGGTTCTGATTAAGAGTGGTTTGCAGTGCTTGGGAGTTATAAAGTTGCTGCAACCAGATAAAATGAAGAAAACGCTCTTGCATAAGAAAGGTAGTTTAGACAGAGCGTAGGAATCCAAACGGATGTAAGGTCTTTTCCTAAGATGTTCAAGATAAAAGAACTAGGTCATAAATGGGTATTAGGATATATGAATCGATTGTAATATCTTTTATCAGAAAGGGCCAAAAAAGCCTATCAACCCACCTTTAATAACCTCTTTTACAACGAATGTAACCTGTTGCGATTGGTTTCTCGTAGGGCTTTGGTCCTAATGAGAAGTCCTATTTCATTTTTTCATGCTAAAAAGCCATCGAATGAAAACGATTCTCTATTTCCTATTTTCTTGCTGTTTACCGCTGTTTATTTTTGGCCAGAATTGGGCGCCAATTGTAGAAGATAATCTGTATAACTATGGTATTGAGGGAGAAGAAGGCCTCGCTAATACCATTAAAATAGACTTCACTAATGATCTAGGAGGGACTTTAGCTCATTATTTGAATCCTACGGTCGTTCCTTGCGACAGTTGTGCCGTTGAGACTAGCCTGCTTGCGGGGCAGGTACAGTTCTTAAACGAGGTAATGATTGAAGAAAATGGCGTTTTTCTTTTCACGGGCTCCAATAATGATACGTTCCAACTTGTATCAAATGCTGTTATAGACCAAACTTGGATATTCAATATCGGTAATGGGACTTCCGCTACGGTCGCCGAAATCAATGAAATAAATGTATTGGGCCAACTAGATTCGGTTAAAACAATCCTGTTGGATTCAGGAGAAGAAATTTTGCTTTCCAAAAATTTTGGCCTTCTAAAATTTCCTGATTTACTCGCTGGTAATGGAGTCATTTATGAGCTGATTGGTATTTCTAACTTGGGGCTTGG
>JBCDIO010000733.1:0-2587 GCA_038748815.1 Bacteroidota bacterium | reverse complement strand
CAGATTCCATTTTAGCTGCATTCTCCCGACGGCTAGCATCCTGGGCTGCTTGGTACTCCTCTGCTGATTGTATGTCTACTAAAGCAAGGTTATAAATAATATTTTCGGCATTTTCGTAACCTGGAGGAACACGACCACCTAAAGAATCAATCGGGTAATATAATTGTAGGCTATCCCCAACCGACATCATCATCAAGGCTTCAATCACCGGAGAAGGCTTGGTACGGGCCATCGACTCTTCGGTTGGAATGATCACTTGAGGAATACGGGACTGATCCCGGCTATCGTAAGTAACGGAATCTCCATTTGACATGACCACTTGAAAATAGGCGTATTCGCCGGGCTGAGGAGTCGCTCCTTCGGTATCGCTAAATTGAATGACTTTGAAACCACTTGGTGTTTGGGTTTCCACTCCACTTGCCGAATCGCTTTGGCACGCCGCCAGAAGGACGATCATGCTTAGGGAGAAAAAAATCGATCGCAACATGAATCTTTTCGTTTTGAGTGTGAGGATTAATACAGCGAGGCTGTAAGTTATGACGGATTCGCCAAAGCACGGATGCTTGGCAACAATGATTTAAACTTTTTGATGGTATTGTCGAGGCCGATGAAAGAAGCTCCACCGGCAGCATTCTTATGGCCGCCACCTTTGAAGTGCATCTTAGCAATTTCTTGGACGGAGATATCCCCTTTTGAGCGCAAAGAGATCTTGGTAATTTTGGGTTGCTCGTGGATAAAAGCCGCCACTTTTACATTGCGTAAGCGCAGCAAATAGTTGACGATTCCTTCCGTATCACCCCGTTTGATATCGTAATGCTCGTAGTCTTCCTTGGTTAGGTAGATGATCCCGGTTTGGTATTCGGGCAGAATCTCCATCCGGTTGTATAAGCAATGCCCCAACAATTTGAGGTTTTTAGCTTTCATGGTATTGAAGATGAGGTCCTGTAACATGTAATCATCGACTCCCCGCTCTAACAATTCGGCAACAATCCGAAACAGCTTGGCCGAGGTTGCGTGCTTAAAAGACCCCGTATCGGTCAGAATGCCGGTAAAAATGCACTCTCCTACCACTGGATCAATTCCATTCTGCTCTCCTAAGAGATACAAAAAGTCATAGACCATCTCGCAGGTGGAGCTAGCGGTAGTATCGGACATCACAAAATCGGCAAAATCATCTGGGTAGAGGTGGTGATCAATCATCACCTTCTTAGTATTGGTTTGCTTGCCGATGAGTTCTCCCATTTTATCGACCCGATCTAGCCCATTATAGTCTAGGGAAAAAATTAAGTCGGCTTCTTCGATGCGACGTTTTCCAGTTTCGGGTTCCAGATCATGGATCAATACCTTTTCAATATTTGGCATCCACTCCAAAAAGTCTGGGTACTCAGAAGGTACTAACACATTTACGGTGTGTCCACGCCGCACAAAAAAGTTGTATAGAGCTAACGAAGACCCCATGGCATCGCCATCGGGGTTACGGTGAGTAGTTAACAAAATAGCCTTTGGGGTGGCCAGTAATTCCTTCAGTTCTCCAATGTTCTCCATGCACTTCAACATATTGTGTGCGAATTTCCCAAAAAAAGGGAACTATTCCAAAATATTAGCCAGGGGGATTGGTATTCCTCCGCTAGATTACTAGCTTTGCAGCCGATTTGAAGGACCAATTTGAAACCGTAGTAAATACGGCTTTTTTAATCGGTTTTTCGTTCCATTCTAAGTGCTTTAAAGATACACTTGAATGGAAAGCTGACCGCAAATTTAATATTTACTTTTTTATACCAAAGGAAGATCCAATGGCTGGAAACATCACATTTACAATGATCAAGCCGGATGCTGTAAAAGCAGGACATATCGGCGCCATTTTGGAAAAAATCAATACGGCTGGTTTCCGGATCGTAGCGATGAAATTGACCAAGCTATCTGCAGAAAAAGCGGGTGAATTCTACGAAGTACATAAAGAACGTCCATTCTACGGAGAATTGGTAGAATTTATGTCTTCTGGCGAAATCGTAGCTGCGGTTTTGGAAAAAGAAAACGCAGTAGAAGATTTTCGGACCCTAATCGGTGCTACAAACCCAGCGGAAGCAGCTCCTGGCACCATTCGTGCCTTGTACGCAACCAGCATTGGAGAAAACGCCGTACACGGTGCCGATTCTGACGAAAATGCCCTACGCGAAGCGAACTTCCACTTCGCTGGAACAGAAATGTTCAAATAAGTGACTCTTTCATTAGAGTTAATCAAAAAGGCCACCCCGTGCGGGGTGGCCTTTTTTAATTGAATAAAAGCTAAGCTTTCATGAAGAGCCCTAGTTAACTCGAAATTTGGATCGGGTTTTTAACCTTTGCAGCTTCTACCATTCTCGTTTGGTTATCTTGGCTTAAGTGGAACTCCTGTTTCTTCATAACCAATTTCCACCAATAAACGGCTGGGATCAAATTAGCTGAATGCTTTTCCAAGCGATACATTAATTCAATATTTGGTTCTTCCCGATCATTAATGATTCGACTTAATCTAGTATAATGCACTGCTAAATCCTCGGATAAGCGTTTTTTCGTCCTTCGTAGTATCGTAACATACTCTTCTAAT
>JBCDIO010000732.1:0-2601 GCA_038748815.1 Bacteroidota bacterium | reverse complement strand
TTCAATCACCCGAAATAGATCCCGGGTTTTATCATTGATCGTCGACTGTAAAAAGGCCTGCCAGATATAGTCAATAGCTTGCTCGGTCGGGTGCAGCATATCGGCCTGATAGAACCGATAATCTCTAAGATCGTCCATCAATAACTCGTACGCAGGAAAGTAGTGTACGTAGTCCAGGTTCTCCGCAAGCTGACTAGCTCCCAGCAGCAAGGCCGCTTTCGAGCGTTGATTTTCCACTAGACCATCTTTTAGGTGCCGGACGGGACTTACGGTTAGAATGACCTGCAAAGATTCCCTTCTCGCCTGAAATTGTCGAAGAACGGGCCCCAACGCCGCGACGATCTCCGGAACACTAAGCATTTTCCGGTAAAACTGTTCGGCGGGAAGCTTATGGCAATTGGCGACCACCTCTCCTCGCTCTTTGTGCACATATACCCAGGCTGTACCCAGCGTAATGATCAATCTATCCGTTTCCTCGAGAAAGGCACGTGCTATTTCCGCTTCCCGCTCTAGGTGTTCCAGTAAGGCCGAAGCACTCAACTGGGCGAATCGGCTATGGTGATAAAAGCTATTCCACCGCCCCTGCTGAGAGAAGATATCCCGCTCACTAAATGAGTAATCCTGCAACAACATTTGCAAAGAGATTTGCATGGAAACCGGGTTAAATAAAATCCCGAAGGGATTGATCAACGTCTGGAATTTCCGATTAACCAAACGTTGGCCAATATGTTCAGCAAAGCAGGATCCGAGGCACAGCATCGAATGTTCATGACTGATATTAAAAGGTAGTCTAGGAGAATTGAGAATGGTGCGGAATGCAGGCATGGAATTGTTCTTGGTGGGTATTTGCTTAGAGGAAAGTAGGTTCTTTTCTGCTAAAAACCAATGATTTAGAAGAAGGAACCCAAAAATGGTCGAAAAACATGCAGGGAAGAGAGCGTAAACAAACAGAAAGTGGTATTTTCCCATCCACGCAAAAAACACCCGTAGTGATGAGTCTATTTGACCGACTCTTTTCCAAAAATTCGGCTGACGAGCAAGAACCCGATATCCGTTTCGGACGCTACACCGATTCCTATAAGACGGCTGCTCAATACGACGCCTGGGACCAATCGCTGGAGTCCTTCGAACAAGAAAAGTACATCGAGTCATACCGAGCATTTTTTGACTATCTCCGAGATGATCGGGAAGACAATGTGATACTGGTTGAACAAGGTGAAGAACAGCTTAGCTTTGAGTTGTACCAAGGATCTAAAAAAGTGGTGGGCTTTGCCAACGCCTTTCAATTCAAAGCTTGTGCCACGGTAGCCAGAGCCAAAGATCTACATATTGGCTTTATGCGGCGTTTGATTGAACAGAACTACGATTTAAAATACAGTCGGTTTGCGCTCGACCAAAATAACAATATCCAAATCATTTTTGATTCTTATACCCTGGATGGTTCTCCCTATAAATTATACTATGCGCTCAAGGAAGTAGCTACCAATGCCGACAAGCTGGATGACTTGCTCATCAATGAGTTTCCCATGCTACAGCAAACGCAAGCTTCTCACTTGCGAGCCTTACCAGAATCGGAAAAGGAAGTCAAATACCAATTCGTAAAGGCAAAGATTCAAGCAGCCCTGCAAGAGCTGGATGCAGGAAGACTAGATGGTAATAAATATCCACTGGGGGTTTCTTACCTATTATTGGATCTTTGTTATCGACTAGATTACTTGGCTAAGCCCGAAGGGTTCATGATGGAAACGCTAGAACGTATGCATCGGCAGTTCTTCGCGAAAGATGAAAAGAATACCGCACAAAAAAACCAAGCCTTACGGAAAGAGTTTGAAAAGCTCTTAGAACGACCAAAAGAAGATTTATTCAAGGAGCTATACATCGTTCGATCCACCTTTGGAATTACAAACCCCGTAAACCACGATGCATTGGTTAATTTAATCGATGGAGAGTTACACAACATGGATTGGTTTGTAGAGCATGACTATACTCAGGTTGCCCTCGCCATTCCTGGCTATCTGGCTGGATATAGCTTATTCTACTATGCCGTTCCTAAACCCGATCGCGACTTCTTACATCTGTATTTTCAAATTTCGGAGCCCGCGTTCTTTAAATCACTGGACTTCCCAAGCCAGTATTACGATCCAAATAAGAACAGCTTTGATAAAAAAGCCATCAAGCGAGCGATTCGAAAGATTGTGGAAAATAACGAAGAGCGGTATCCAAAAATGCGGCCTGCGCTGAACACTTTACGATTTGATAGTTTGGCCACCTTTGCCAAATCCTACCTATTAATGATTCGAAATCTAGATGTTTCGAAGGTGTCCTAAAAAAAGGACCACTCGACGTTGTCGAGTGGTCTAGATCAAACTCTCACTAGTTTATGAAACTTAAATCGACCTATTCTTTAGGCTGATGTACCTATATAACAATTATATGGCTTGCTTAGTGCTCGCCGGGGGTGGAAGTATCTGTTAAAAAAATCTTAAACAAGCTTCTGTAACAGTTACACTATAAAGTATAGGTTTAATTACTGAAAGGTTGGTTAAATAACTGACATTCTAAAAATTTCTTTCAAAAAAGGAGGGGATATCGTCAGCTAGA
>JBCDIO010000731.1:0-2601 GCA_038748815.1 Bacteroidota bacterium | reverse complement strand
GCAACGCATTTTCGTAATAAGAGGTTCCCTGGAAGAAACTCTTGAGCGTATTACGCAACATCTTACGCCGTTGATTAAACGCTTGCTTAACCACGGTCCGAAAAAGTCGCTCATCACACTCCAAGTTGAAATTTTCCTTCCGACTCAGTCGGATAACCGCCGATTCTACCTTAGGTGGAGGATTAAAAGACCCTCGAGAAACCTTAAAGAGCATCTCTCCTTCGTAGTAGGCCTGGGTAAGCACGCTGATCACCCCGTACGTTTTATTACCCGGTGGGGCAATAATGCGATCCGCCATTTCTTTCTGAAACATCCCGACCATTTCGGGAACTAGGTCCCGGTGCTTAATCATCTTAAAGACAATCTGAGAAGATATGTTATAGGGAAAGTTCCCAATTAAACCAAAGGGCTTTCCCTGCATAGTAGCGGCCAAATTCACCTTGAGAAAGTCACCCGAAACAATATGCGGCTGTAGGGCGGGGTAGTGCTCCTCCAAGTAGGCGATCATATCGCGGTCTGCTTCCACTACCGTTAATGCAAAATCCCGTTCAATTAAATACTTCGTTAGCATTCCTTTCCCAGGACCAACTTCTAACACTCGCGCAAATTCATCCGTTCGTTGCAATGACTTACTGATCTTTTCTGCCAAATGTTCATTGGTAAGAAAGTGTTGGCCGTATGATTTTTTTGCTTTCAACGTAAAGGTCGATTAGTCGATATTTTCTAAATTTTGGCAAAGGTAACCAATTACCATGGAAGCCTTGGATTTACACTCCTTTTGAATCCTTACCAATTCATTGCTTTGCCGGGGCAGAATGCCTATTTTCGTGTTTATTTTGCCCCTCATCGAAACGCTCGGGGCCATTAATTGAAACACTCGAATGGAAAAACTGAAAATAGGGATCTCAGTAGGAGACATTAATGGAGTTGGCTTGGAGGTGATCCTCAAAACGTTATCCGACGATCGATTCAACCGCCTATGTACGCCCATCATTTATGGATCTTCCAAAGTAGTTTCCTACCATAAAAACATAACGGGCCTAGAAAACCTACCGATCCAGTCACTCCAAAATGCAAACCGGCCCAATACCAATAAGATTAATGTAGTTAACTGTTGGGAAGAGAATGTCAATATTCAACTCGGTACAGTCAGTGAATTTGGTGGCAAATACGCGTACCTATCGCTGGAAGCATCTGCCAAAGATCTGCATACGGGAGCCATCGATGCGCTGGTTACTGCTCCCATCCACAAGGAAGCGATGCAAATGGCCAACTTTCCTTACCCTGGACACACCGAATACTTAACCGATAAGATCGGACCTGGTAATACCCTTATGTTCATGATCCACGATGACTTGCGCATCGGGTTGGTAACCAACCATCTACCACTCCACGATGTTGCTCAGGAAATCTCTAAAGAAAAGGTGAGTAAAAAAATTGCATTAATGCATCGCACGCTGCAGCGAGACTTTGGCATCGAGAAACCCAACATCGCAGTGCTGGGATTGAACCCCCACGCTGGAGACGGAGGTGTACTGGGCGAGGAAGAGAAACAATTCATTCGGCCAGCCGTCGTAGAGGCCAAGAAAAAAGGGATGTTTGTAGTTGGACCTTTTTCGGCTGACGGATTCTTCGGTAGTAACCAGTTCCGAAAATTCGATGGTATTCTGGCCATGTATCATGATCAAGGGCTCATTCCTTTTAAAGCACTATCGTTTGGCAATGGCGTAAATTTTACGGCAGGCTTAGACCAGGTACGTACCTCACCGGACCATGGAACAGCTATGGATATTGCCGGTAAGAATATGGCCGATCCGGGATCTTTCCGGCAAGCCATGTATCTAGCGATCGATGTAGCCCGGTCCCGAAACGAATACGATGACATGCACGCAAATCCACTTCGCAAACGAGCTAAATTGCACAGTGGGGGTGATAATGATGCTCCGGTAGATAAGCTGATCCGGGATTAAGAGCTTGGCCTTTCATCGATTACTCGACAAGATGGACCGTAGCGAGAAACCAGCTATTTTAGACGACAAGAATCGCCGGTTTCTTGCTACATCCCCGCCTTAAGCACATACAAAAGAATGTGTTGATTGCCTTCCCCATCAAAAAAATATATAATTTTGCTCCCTGTATTTGGAAAACGATTGTTTTCTGTTGTTTACATGTGAGCAATATTATTTTCATTCTAAATAACCAAGGGGAAATACGATGAGTAATCCATACGAAAAAACGAGATACTCGGATAATGAACTTGAAGAATTCCGGGTATTGATCGAGGATAAACTGGAAAATGCACGGCAGCAACTCGACTTTTATCGCCAACAATTAAGCGACCGAGCCGATAGTGGCGATGCCAAAGTCCGAGGTCTAGACGATGGGATCGGGACCGCGGAAAATGAACGAATCACCAACCTGGCCACCCGGCAAGAAAAACATATCAAGCATTTAGAAAATGCTTTGATCCGCATCGAAAATA
This sequence comes from Bacteroidota bacterium, assembly GCA_038748815.1. Taxonomy (GTDB): domain Bacteria; phylum Bacteroidota; class Bacteroidia; order Chitinophagales; family Saprospiraceae; genus JBCDIO01. The sequence continues at coordinate 119 of JBCDIO010000731.1, read as the reverse complement.
AGGTGTATGGTATTTGTCGGGTCTCGGGCAAGTTGATTTCGAAAGAACGCTTGAAAGCCGTTCCTCATGCCACCTTGAGCATTGCAGCTAAGCAGAAAAAGTAGATGCTACCTATCCGT
>JBCDIO010000730.1:0-2604 GCA_038748815.1 Bacteroidota bacterium | reverse complement strand
CCCGGTCGGCTTTCGTGCGGCACAATATTATCGGGAATACAAAAGATACGGGTGTGCTTGTTGCGTTTGACAAGGCGCAGAATCGTCCCAAAACAGGGGCCCATAAAGGGTAACCAAAAACGCACAACAATCCAATCGGGGCGCTCCCGCTGCAATTTTTTACCGACTCGCCACCAGGAAAGCGGATTAATCGAACTCATCAGCGAAAGAATTCGAACGTCCTCTGGGGCAGGATCCGAAGTGTACTGCGTTTTACCGGGAAAAAGAATATTGGGATACTGCAAATAGAAGGATACGATCTCCACCTCGTACCCTAGTTTGATCATCTCTTGAGCCAAGCGTTCGCTCGAAGAGGCGATGCCTCCCCGCAGAGGATGAGCCGGACTTAAGAGGACGACTTTCTTCATGCTTGATCCCCTCCAATTTCTTGTTCGATCAGGTAGTTATTCCGATCTGGAGAATTGCGGGAAATCAATTCCGCTAAGAAACCGGTAGCAAACAATTGAGTACCCATAATGATGGTCAAGATACCAAAGTAAAAGAGCGGCCGATCTGCAATGCCGTATTCGTCATAGACCATCTTGGCAATCGATAAGTAGGTCAAAATAATAAAACCGGCCACAAAAAAGAGCGTACCCATGGTGCCTAGGAAGTGCATAGGCCGTTTTCCGAACCGCCCCACAAAAAAGAGCGATAGCAGATCTAGAAAACCCGTAACCAGGCGGGACATCCCAAATTTGGTGACCCCGTATTTTCTGGCACGGTGCTGTACGACCCGTTCGCCAATTTTCTGGAAGCCAGCCCATTTGGCCAAGAGTGGGATATACCGGTGCATTTCACCGTATACTTCAATGCTTTTTACTACTCTCCCTCGGTATGCTTTCAAACCACAATTAAAATCGTGGAGTGGAATTCCGCTCAACCAACGAGTCACGGAGTTAAAGAACTTCGACGGAATTGTTTTTCCAAGTGGGTCGTAGCGCTTCTTTTTCCAGCCCGAAACCAAGTCGTACTTATCCTCCGTGATCATTTTGTACAAAGGACCGATCTCGTCGGGGCTGTCCTGAAGATCCGCATCCATCGTAATGACTACATCACCCCGGGAAGCCTGAAAACCTACGTTTAAGGCCGCCGATTTCCCGTAATTGCGGCGAAACTTAATGCCCCGCACATTCGGATTTTGTTGAATCAACTGCTCAACGACGGACCATGAATCATCGGTACTTCCGTCATCCACGAAAATAATCTCGTAAGAATAGCCTAGTTTGGTAACTACTTTACGGATCCAGGCCTCCAATTCGGGGAGGGATTCCTCCTCGTTGAGGAGTGGAACTACGAGGGTCAACTGCTTGCTAATATTTTCCGTCATAGGTCTAATTACGTCGTGTCACATAACCAATTCCCGCTGCTAAAATAAACCCAGCGATCAAGCTACGGGCATAGCGAAAAAGGGTCTGTGAAAGCGTCAATGTAAAGTCGGTTTTATCCAGATCCGATAAGACCTGATCAAGTTGGTCTTTCGGTGTGATCATCGGATAAAAATCTCGAGCCATCTGCTTCTGTATCTCCGCCAAACCGGGATCTATCTGGTGGATGATATAATAAAAGGAGTAAAATACTCCATTGGCGACGACGAAGGTTAAAAACGCCGTTCTTAGCGCCGCTTGGGTGGGGTAGCTTTCCGCTGTCTCTCCTTCTGTCCGGGTAGCTAAATACATCGCAACCAGGACCAGAAATACACTCAAATAATAAGCTGAGTAGCTTAGCATCCATTCTTTACTGATAAAGAATAATGCCACGAAAAGAACCACTCGCGCGGCTCCCGCCAAAAGTCCGTATTTTACTCCTATTTCCATAAAGTTTCTACGCGTTCGGATGTCTTTTCTGCAAAATAGCGGATGTAATCAGCGAAATAAGCACCCCAAAAACTAAATTACCAAGGACCCCAAAAATAAAGAGTGGTCCCGGTGACATAAAGAAGTCCAAATTGGCCGATGCAATTTGGTCAGCACTCATGCCCTGTTCTTCTAAAATACCTTCCTGAACGATTTTCATTTTGTCGATCATCTCTGGATCGATCAGCATAACCTGCAGCAAAAGGTACACCCCAGAAATTAATGCCATGACCAAAGCGACCTGAAAACCCGTTCCAAAGGCCTGACCATAGGTCATGAACCCCCCAAGATTTTGATCTCGGTGGTTTTGTGTGGCCATGTAAATGGCTCCTGCATAAAAGGCAATCGATAAGACGGTAACGATCGTAGTTCCTTTCTGCTCGATGGGGTTGTAGACTCCAACTAATTCTAGCACTACCGTAATAATGATAAAAAGAACGGAGGCAATCCCACCGTAACGCAGCGCCAGCGACCAAGAAGAGTTTTTCGTGTTTGTTTCAGCAGTCATCTTTAGGAATTTAGTTTACTAATCTAGTTTGGTTTGAAAATGGAATGTATGATCCGGATGCAAAGTGAAACCTTTAGCCGCCACTTGCATAAATTTTAGATAGATCACACCATTTTGTCCACCATCCAGAATGAAGATCCTAAAAAAGTAGCTAATACACGCCCCTTCAGACTTTTTCCATAAAGAGGTTGGTTGCTTGAT
>JBCDIO010000729.1:0-2606 GCA_038748815.1 Bacteroidota bacterium | reverse complement strand
TTTAACCCAAACCACTTCGCTTCGGGTCAAGTACGATATTAAAAGTACGAATTTCCCGAAATCCCTTAAACGTTCACCCCATTATCCTGAACGATTTGTTCATAGAAAGAAGCCGCTCGGGTCCAGGTTCGATCACCGGATTCTAAATGGACTCTAACTAAACCAAAGCGATAGGTTGGCCCCAGATCCCATTCAAAGTTATCGAAGGTGCTCCAATGGATGTAACCAATGAGTGGGATGCCTTCTTGAATAAGGGTGTGGCATACCTTGAGGTAGTCTTTGATCGCATTCATTCGTACCTCGTCATCCTCGGAGCAAATTCCATTTTCCGTGATTATTATGGGCTTTTGGTATCGCTTGTAGAAGCTGCGCATTACTTTCCCAAATCCTTCGGGGTAGTATCCCCACATTTTATCGTGGGGAATATTGAGCTCGGCCAATTTACCGGGATTATCAATTTCGGTGATTGGAAACGGGCGGAATGGAACATAGGCATAGTAGCTCAGTCCCCAGTAGTCTACCTCTTCGAAAGGCTTGGCCGCTTTGCGCATAAACCACCAACGCACGAAGGCGGCCGCCAGGCTTCCCAACAGACCCTTGCCCTCAAATGTACCTGTATTTAGAGAGATGCCGATCGGATGATCGGGATACTGTTCTTTGATCCACTTATAAGCAACTTCATGTGCCATGCCCATATGTTTAAGGACCCGGTTCGCTAGTCGGAATCGCTTTTTGTGCGGCGGGAAGCCACCGAGAATGTAGCCATTCATGGCGTATACATTAGGCTCGTTGAACGTGTTCCAATTACTAACGTAGGGACCAAAGTGTTTGACACAGCGGACTACATAGTCCAGGTACACCGGAATATTCTTCTCGTTGAGCCATCCTTTATTGTCTTCAAACCAGATGGGATGGGTAAAGTGGTGCAATACAAACATGATTTGTACGCCCCGCTCGTTGAGCTGTCGAAAGAAGTCTTGGTATTCTGCCACTACCTCCTCCTGGAAAGGAGCCATCGGTTCCGTTTGTAGCCTTGCCCAGTCTACTCCGCAACGATACATGCGACCGAGCCGATCAATATACTCGAGATCTTCATCCCGCCGTCGCTCGTGCTGAGCGGTTTCGAGAAAGGTGTATCCATCTCTGGAGACGAGCCCTTTCCAGTTGTGATCAGAGGCTGTTTCGATCTGTGCAGCGGCGGTAGAGGTGCCCCAGATAAATCCATCGGGAAATTGGAGACGCATAGGTGCTTCGTTTTGTGAGCTGTCTTAGAGATCATTCGATTGGAGAATAGTGACTCCGGCTGCTTGCATTTCCCGCTTTGCTCGATCAATGTCACCGGGTTCTAGATCAATGCCACGACAGCCATCTTCGATGAGGTGGGTTTTAAACCCGAGCTCAGCTCCGTCTAAGGCGGAGAATTTTACGCAGTAGTCTGTGGCTAAGCCCATAATAAAGATATCCGTAACTCCTTGATCTTTTAAATAGTCACCCAATCCAGTGGACTTACGGTGGCCATTATCAAAAAAGCCACTGTAACTATCGATCGTGGGGTCGGTACCTTTTTGAAAAATCTTGTGAATACCCTCGGTTTGGAGGGAAGGGGTAAATTCTGCCCCAAAACTATCTTGGACGCAATGAATTGTCCAGAGGACCTGGGGGAGACCGTGGAGGTCAATCACTTGGCCGGGCTTACGCCACATATGGTTGGCAGCGAAGCTACCGTGATTGGCGGGATGCCAGTCTTGGGTGGCGACAACCAGGTCGAATTTATTCATTAGTTGATTGGCAATGGGTACCACTTCATCGCCCGATGGTACTTCTAGAGCACCGCCCGGGCAAAAGTCATTTTGTAAGTCTATGAGGAGTAAAGCTTTCATCATTTTAGTTTAATTGTACGCGAGCTAGTCCGTCCGAAAAGTCCCGCACATCGATATATTTTGGTGTGATGGCGACTTCGCCATTTACGTTGATAAATCCAATTCCTTCGTAGAATCCAACTCGCGCCATACCTTCTTTGAAGGACCAAGCTAGGCCGTATTGTTGTGGGGTAACCTCTTTTCCGTTGAGGTCAATATAACCCCAGATACCTCCTTTCTGTACGGCGGCATAGCCTTCTTGGAAACTGTACATCTGTTCATAAGTTGGTTCTACTATGGTATTTCCCTGCTCGTCAAATAAACCGTATTTTCCGTCGAGTTCAAAAGTCCAACGGTTCGGGGCCGCTTGCCAGATTTGCTGATATTGGGAGGCAACTACTTCTTCTCCTTTTAAATCGATGAGTCCCCAGGTTTCCGCTTTCTTAACGGGTGCTAATCCGTTTTGAAAGGCTTTGGCAGATTTATATTGAAATGGAATGGCGGTGCCTCCATCGGAATACAGATAGCCGTAAAGGCCATCTTTGCGGGCTCGGATCAACGGTTTATCTGCATAGTCGATTTTGTCAAATTGGAAGGGAATACTTACGAGTCCTTGGGTATTAATCAGTCCGTATTTTCCATCCTTTTTTACTTTGGCGGTGCCATAGTAGAAGTTGGAAGCCGCTTCGTATTCGGCCTGAATAGAAATTTCACCAGTTTGATTGACGACGCGAACGGTAGCTCCGT
>JBCDIO010000728.1:0-2612 GCA_038748815.1 Bacteroidota bacterium | reverse complement strand
GGCGTCTACGGCCGATATAATTTCAGTTATTTAGCTGCGGTTAAATTAGCGGCTAATATTGGTTCAATCAGTGGTACCGATGCCAATACCGAGATTGAAGAAATCCGCTCCCGAAACCTGAGCTTCCAATCATCGATCATCGATGCAGCCTTAACACTGGAGTTAAACGTACCCGGGTTTCAACCTTACAATTTATCTCGACCCATATCTGCCTATATTTTCGCAGGAATAGGCTTCTCATACACGCAACCTCGGGCATTTTACAATGGGGCTTGGCAAGCTTTACAGCCGCTCGGAACGGAAGGTCAAGGGGCTGCTGGCTTCGGTCCATTATACGGGCGGGGAGCATTGGCAATTCCTTTTGGTCTAGGAGTCAAGTACGCCATCAGGGATAAGGTAGGTGTTGGGCTAGAATTAGGTGCCCGCCGTTCGTTCTCCGATTACCTCGATGACGTGAGTGGTAACTACGCAGACTATAATTTATTACTTGCTAATAACGGAGAGCTCGCCGCGGCCCTTTCTAATCGGACTGGCGAATTCTTGGGCATCAACGAGCCCATTGTCTTAGAACCGGGTACGCCACGTGGTGATACCTTTTCGGCGGATTGGTACTTCTTCTTACAAGCTACCGTTTCGTACTACTTCCTGGACAATGGTTTAGTTGGAAATCGCAAACGAAATCGTCGTAAGCAGGGGTGTCAAACTTTCTAAATCCATCCGATTTAGGGTGAACAAAGGGGTGTTGCCTAGGCAACACCCCTTTGTTTTTTATGTCTATCTTAAGGGATCTCCTTATCCTCCCAACGAAAACCATGCAAACGAAGACTCTCCTTTTCCTTTCCCTAGGTAGTATCAAAGGGATCATCCATTTAATTGGAAACCAAAACTATGGATTCCACCGCGATGAACTACTCCATCTGGCTTGTGGGGAACATCTAGCGTGGGGGTACATGGAGTTTCCTCCGTTTATTGCCTGGATGGCGGGTTTATCCCATTTTTTATTTGATGCATCTTTAGGTGGAACTCGTATATTCGCTACAGTTGCTGGATTAGGTATTCTCTGGTTGGTATTGGCCATTGCCGAGGAACTGGGTGCCCAATGGCGAGGTCTGCTCATTGCCGGGGTTTGTGTACTAGCTTTTCTCCCATTCTTCCGTAATCATACTCTTTTTCAACCCGTTGCTTTCGATCAGTTTTTCTGGACATTGGCTTTCTATTGTTTACTACGTTACCTACGTACTGATCAATGGTCCTCTTTAATTGGTTTAGCGATAGCGGTTGGCCTTGGCCTGCTCAATAAATACACGATGGGCTTTTGGATACTGGGTACTGGACTGGGTTTACTTTTTTATCAAAAAGGAGCAATATATCAACGGAGAACCATCTACGGTGCGGGCTTGTTGGGTTTGTTAATTTGGGCACCTAATATTGGCTGGCAATGGTCAAACGACTGGCCCGTGTTGGGTCATTTGAGTGAATTGCAAGCTTCGCACTTATCGGAACAAACCTACTGGGGCTTTGTGCGGGATCAGTTGATTCTACCGGCTACCTTGGTGACAAGCTTGGTCGGTTTATGGTGGTTGTCGAGAAAAGCAGAATACCGATGGATTGCCATTTCTGTTGGGATTATTTTTCTGCTGATGTTATTTTTACGTGCCAAAACGTACTACGTTTATCCAATTTACCCGGTGCTTTTCGCGGCGGGTGGAGTATCTTTTGAACGTTGGTTGGTCAGGTATCGACCGGTTTGGACCTATCTATTGGCGGCTTCGATTGTATTACCCTTTCTATATTTTATTCCCCATCTTACCCCGGTGCTGCCTATTGATCAATACATTGTCTATCTAGGGCAAGAGGCCGAAGAGGTTGAACTTACGTCAGATTACGCCGATATGTTTGGTTGGCCCGAGCAGGTTGCATTGGTTGATAGTATCTATCAGTCTCTTTCTGCCGAAGAACAAGCCAATTGTACGATTTGGGCGGAAAATTACGGGGAAGCCGGTGCTATTCATCTCCTAGGCAAAGAATATGGATTACCCGCTCCTGTATCGAGACACGGCAGCTTTTGGACTTGGGGATACGGCAATCCTGATCCTCTGGTTTGGATCAGCGTTGGGAATGAATTACCAGTTTTAGAATCGGTCTTTCAGAATATCGATATTGTCCGCTATATTGACCATCCCTACGCGGTAGCGGAAGAACGAGGAATACCGGTAGCCGTCTGCCGAGGATTAAAGGTGAATTTACCAAGCTGGTGGGCAAGCTACGAGGATTTTATCTTCAACTAACGGCGAATTCCCTCACTGAGCCAGTTCGCTAAGGCCTGCCGGTTACTTTCTGGCACAATCCGCAATTGGTCAAAAGAGTTCCGAATATTACCTAGCTCGATATAGACGGAGGTAGGGATTGTTTCCCTCAGCATATGCAAGTCCCGTGGGGTGACTGTTCCTCGGTAGGATCCGCTTTTTCGGTATTTCGCGTACTTAGCCTTCATGGTCTGGTGCAACTGATTGGCAAATTTTTTACTCGAATTACTACCCGGAGCATAGTAGAAAAATAAATCTGTTTGCTGTGATTTGGAGCGGGAATCAACGTGGATACAAATCGTTTTT
>JBCDIO010000727.1:0-2619 GCA_038748815.1 Bacteroidota bacterium | reverse complement strand
GGCCATTCTGGATGTAGAAAAAGAGTCGGGACAGACGAATATTCGCGGGTTCCAAGCGGATCTTTCCAGCTTTTCGGCCGTCAGAAAGCTGGTAAATACCGTTCAAGGTGCCGTAGAATCTTTGGATGTTTTAATCAATAACGCCGGGGTTTTTAATGGCCCGGCTAAAAATGCGGATGGCCTCGATTTGCGCATCATGGTCAACTATCTGGCGCCCATCGTGCTAACCCGAGGCTTACTACCGTTGTTGAGGACGGCCCAGGAAGGACGAATTATCAACTTGAGCTCGGCGGCCCAAGACCCTTTAGATCAAGCGGTTTTATTGGGGTCAAAGACCATCTCAGAGCGTCAGTCCTACGGGCAAAGTAAACTGGCCTTAACCGCTTGGAGTTTTCGCTTAGCGCAACAAGAATCGGATTTGGTGGTGATCCCGGTGAATCCCGGTTCGTTACTCAATACGAAGATGGTACAAGAAGCCTTTGGGCAGTTTTGGGCATCGGCGGATAAAGGGGCCCAGATCCTATTCGATTTAGCAGTGGACGCTAAGTACGCCAACACATCCGGAAAGTACTTTGACAACGATCGCGGATCATTTGGACCAGCGCATCCGGCAGCTTCCGATAAGGAGACCGTTGACGCTTGGTTGCAATGGACCGAAGAGGTGCTAGCGGGGAGATAACGGCACCTTTTAAAATTCCCCGGGTTTCACGTACATTTATCCGAATCATCGGATAACCAATGGAACAACAGCTTGTACGATATCTTTCTACCGATCAATCGCAGTGCCTGCGTTTGGCTCGGCCGCAGCAAACCTTACTCCGTAAAATTCATCAAACGGGAGGGAGCTTATTTGCCGATGTACATTTGGAGGTAAGACCCATTGAGGAGCCGGTATGGCGTTGTACGGTGGTGGCAGAAGAAGAGGCTTATCTACGTACGATCGCCATCGGAATAGAGAAGGCTTGGGAGGAAGTATTACAAAAGTATCAGGAGCGGGGTGTTGACTTTGCGGGCCTGGAATTTCGGATAGAAAATCGGCGCTATCACCCTGTAGACTCCAACTCGCCCAGCTACGAGTATACCCTAAAGGAATACCTTTACCGCCTGCTGAGTGGGGGTATATTCTGGCCAGAAGTAAAGCAAGTAAGCTTAACAAATCCTATGTTTCGCATAGATACCGATATGAGTAAGGCCCGTCCGGTGGTTTACGAAACGCATGCCGTCCAGTATCTTTTCTGCCCGGTTTACCATCCTCAGTCGGTGCGGATTGGAGAAGAGGGTTGGGCGGAATGTTGGATCGGGAATGAACACTGGCAAGGCACCCGAAAGGCTTATCAGGTTCGTTGGAGAGATTACTACACCCGCAAAAGAGAAAATCGGGTAGAACTCGTATTTGGGGAAGAAGTTGAAGGCTTTGTGGCTATTTCTATCACTCGCCAGGTCGAACAGTTTCTACGCCAAATGGATGAACAAGGCTATAATGTAGGTGGCTTTGTCTGTTGGATTAGTAGCTCAGAACCCTGGTCCGATCGCTATGTCCCCGTATTTCACTTTAATAGCTTTCGGTGGTTGCTGGCAAATTTATTTGCCCGCTCCGAACCGCTCCCAATGCAATAGTATCTATGCCCATTATTCAAGAAGTTTTATGGATCGATGCCCCTAAGGATCGGGTCTTTGATCTGGCCCGCAGTATCGACCTGCATCAGGTATCTACGGCTCAGACCAACGAACGCGCCGTCGGTGGCCGTACCGCTGGACTGATCGAACTCGGTGAAACGGTCACTTGGCGTGCTAAACACTTGGGGGTTTACCAACATCTGACAGTCCGCATTACAGAGATGGAGCGGCCCCACTTTTTTGTCGACGAGATGGTGAAAGGGGCCTTTAAGGGATTCCGTCATCAGCACTTGTTTGAGGAAGAAAAGGGAGGTACGAAGATGACAGATATATTCGATTACCAGTCTCCCTTGGGCTGGCTCGGCTATTTGGCCGATTGGCTGTTTCTAGAAGCGTATATGCGGCGTTTTCTGGCCCAACGCAATCAAGTAATCAAAGCATTTTGTGAAGGGGATGCGTGGAGGGAGGTCTTACATTCAAAATGAATTGGTTCGGTGACGAGATTAGTTATCCTCATCGGGTTCTTCCGTAGCGATTACTGCTGGGGCAGGTTGATCTTCCCTTGCCCGAAAATCAGTACCCTTTCCGAGGATATATCCCGAAATCCCCGAAAGAATGGCTGCTAGTTCACTTCCTTCTAAAATTCCAAGTATCCCAAATAAAATAATGGCAATAATTAGTACGAATATGGTAATAAATTGGAGCCCGTTATCACTCAATAGCTGTCTTGATAGGTTGAAATCAGATTTCTTATAAACGATGTAAAAGAACATGAAAAGTAATAGAGCGATTAGGATAGAGAAGCAAGTACTAATGTAAATTCTAAATTCTTGTTGTTTGTACTCTGGAGCTAATGCAGAATCGATTTTGCTTTGACTTTCGTAAATATCTGCTTTAACGTATTTTAAGTTTTTCAGTAGGTAATTATACTGATCTTTGAGTTTTTGGGTACGAGTTAGTTCTGAATTAATCCCTTCTTTTATGATTTCTGCATCGTTTTTT
>JBCDIO010000726.1:0-2621 GCA_038748815.1 Bacteroidota bacterium | reverse complement strand
CGGAAGGCGAGTGTTTGGAATGAAGAGGTAAGAAATACAAGCAGATTTTACGATTCCCCAAAATCGTTTAACAATAGAACAAAGAAATTAAGGCCTTATGAGGACTGTTCGGCAGGAAAAATCAAAATCTAAAAGAAACTTGAAGTTAAGATCCCCGATCAAAAAGTATAGGTTTCCTGAGTTCCATCCCTATTTTGAATAGTGAATGTTCCCGTTGGCTCATCTTCTTTAAATTGACCCTCTATCCATTCTATTTCGGATTCTGGTGGATATACGAGTCGCCCAAATCCAGACTTGTTCCCTTGTTTCCAATCCCCTTCATACCTACCGCCATCTAGAAAGTCTAATACCCCATACCCATGGTATAATCCCTCCTGAAAGTTTCCTGTATAACGTTCTACCCCTGGCACGAACATCTCTCCTTCTCCCTCCATCAAACCACTTTTCCAATGGCCCCGGTAATAGCCTCCATCCTCAAAGAAGTAAAGGCCATATCCCTCAAAGATGGTATCCGATTGGTATTCACCTCGGTACCCCATTCGTTGTTCGTTCCATTGGTATCCACTAATTAATTTTGGATAATCCCACTCATACTGATCAAAAAGAATTTGGTGTACCTTTCCATCCTGGGAAAGCTCAAACAAAGTTAGAGGCTCGGAACGACCGATTTCTTCTGAACAACACGAGCCCACTCGTTTATAGGCGACGGCTTTCCCCTGCTCGTCTACCAAACTATTTAAATAGCGATAAACGTGTTTAGGAAGCTCTCCACCTCCTACTTTTATAGGATTCATTGGATCTAAGCCATACGTTGAATCTGAAGAAACGCCGTATATCCATAGTGTATCCGGGTAATCGAACTTGGCAGGTACCTGGCCCTGCAAAATAAACCCTTTGTGCACCAGAAGAAAAATGCAAACCCATTTCATAGACTAAAATTGAAATTAACAACACCCATTCTCTCTGTTTTATTTTTCCCATTTGGTCAACAAAGCCTTCCCCGCTTGGCCTAAAATCACCAACTGGTAATCCGAATTATCTAGCACCAACTTGACTTGTTTAGTAGCAGTTTCCTGAATATCGTACGGGACCGCTAGTCCAACTTCCTCACCTTCGGGGTAAGCAAAAACCAGACATGGACAATTCACCGCTGCTTCTTCAAAGGAGAAATCAACTTCTTTCCGGTCTCCATACGTCATCCAGACGGGTCGGTTATAGGTTTGGCTGCGCGGGTGAAAAATGGAGATATCCGTATAACCTCCATTCCGGGTTTGGCCAAACACCTCTCCTGCTTCGTTTAAATATACCATGGGTGCCTCCACATCGGTCAACTGATAGTAGGGATTTTCGTGCTCCCCTGCACTGTGTTCAGAGTAAGTCACCTGATTAATGGTCAACGGGTCCAATTCCATAAAATCGGCTACTCTTCCCGCCATTGCCTTTTCCCAAGGGCCTATTAATTCACCTTCTTTGACATGCCCAAAGCCACAATGGATCAACACCTTATCTTCCGGATACTGATTGAGGTATTCCTGGATATTTTGCGCTTGATTGATTTCGCGCTCCTTCCCATCCGCATGTCCTTCGCTTTCGTAGCCGAAAATTTTTATTCCCATCCGGTGAGCCTGCCGGACTAAATTGGCAAATTGTGGCTCCTTGGTGTAATAACCAGATTTTAGTGTAGGATAACCTAAAGCTTGCAACGTAGAATCATTCTGAGGACGCGCATAATAAGTTTCCAAACCAAGGTGTTTAAATCCCTGTTTTTGGAGGGCCTCCAATAACTGTACCGAGAAAACTCGGTGTTGTGGCATATGGTGCCCTTCATTAATGATTACCATCTGGTAGTCTTTGGCCTTTTCCAGAATGTAGGACATCCCGTCGACCGGATGATAAGCACTAAAGTCCTTCTTTTCCTCTTCTGTCAAAGGCGTTTGAGGATCACGATCACTGTCCCAGGTTTCGTGCATCGCTTGGATATCGCCAATATAAGAATAGGCCCAAGAAGCATACTGATCGCCCCGGTCGGGCAGTACCGAATCTCGGATCATCTGGCTAAACTTGTAGGGATTAATATCCCAATCGAAGGAAGCAAACTCAAGATCAATGGATTCGTAGGTACGGGATTGGTCTGCACAACTGATGCATAGCAGCAGGCAGGAAAGCAGCAATAGGTTTTTCATCGTTTTGGTATAAGTAGTTTACAATAGCTAATTATTGGAGCTTACTACTTAGATACCTCTTGCAAGGAATTTGGCGTACTGAACACCTAATTATTTTACATAATATAGATTCCGTCTACTTTTATACCCTAGCAAGTCGATCTATAGCTGCTCCAACCAGTTCGCCATTGCATCAAGCACCCCAGGACAACGTGTCCAGGGCAGCCTATCATCTTGAAATTCGTAAAAGCCCCCCGTTTTACAAACGAATAGATTGTGATTACAAGCTGGAAAGGTTTGAATAGAAATATCGGTATTGGGTGCCAAGGTATGCTCGTACAACGATTTTGTCTTACGCCAATCGACATGCTTATCGACTTCTCCAAATAGTGCCAGCACAGGGCATTTAATACGACCCAGCATCCCCTCAAAATCATCTACATAGACCTTTAAGCCCGT
>JBCDIO010000725.1:0-2623 GCA_038748815.1 Bacteroidota bacterium | reverse complement strand
CTCCTTATCCACCGGTTTTATTGTCCATTCCATAGCAGACTTAATACTTTGTAACCTAAATTTCTAAAGATTTTGACGGGTTCTTTTTGCCCAGTTCATCGTTACGTACTCGCCTTCGTAGCTATGGCTACGATGCTCCGCCGCGCCTTGATCTGCACAAAAATCGCCTTGGTCAAAATATTCATTTACTTAGGTTACAAAGTACTTAATATATAGGCGGTACCAGCATCCTCGTGCCATTTAAACCCGTGCTTGCGGTACCACTGATTAGCCCAATTTTCTTTATCTACACTGAGCGAAAGACCCCGAAACCCTTCTGACCTGACCAAAGCTAACATGGCTTTTAGGAGCTGATTCCCTAGACCTTGCCCGCGGTAATCTGGCTGAATCGCCATATTCAATTCTGGAATATCGTTCGCCACAAAACCGTATCCGGGATTTTGGGTGCTAAACTGCCGAATCCAAATCGCTCCCGCCGGAATGGCATCGACCTCTGCGATCAGGGCTCGATCACCACGTTGCTCTCCAAAGTCTACCCAATATTTTCGCAAGGTCGGCTCTTCCAGAATGGCTACCGGAAAGGGCTCTTGCCCAGGCCGTAGGAACAAAGCTTGGTACAGCATGGCTTTTATAAAAGCTTGATCACCTTTTTCAAAGGAACGTAAGTTAATACTCACAGGCTCGGCTTTTCGTACTCCAGAAAAAGCAAACGCCCCAGCAATAAGTCCATGGTATTATGTTGCATACCCGTTTTCTTCCACCGGGTAAACCAGGTCATCACAGGATATAGTACCAACCACCAACGGGAGCTTTTTTGCTTCCGATCGATCTGCACTTTAGCGGGTAAAAATCCTGCTTTCAGAGCGAGGTAATCAAACTGATCTAACGTTAGGGAAGATACATGCTGCAAGCCATCGTACCGACCGTGATCCAACGGTTTAAAACTGTAGAAGAAACCAGTAAAAAGGAATCGGATTCTCGATTTTAGGGAAAGAATATTCGGCGTACTCAAGAATAACCGGCCGCCAGGTTTAAGTACCCGAAACGCTTCTCGAAAGAAATGTTCGTGGTCTGGAATATGCTCCATGACTTCAATCGCGATGGCTGATTCAAAGGAAGCATCCGGGTACGGAAAAGTCTCCATGATATCGACTCGGTCGCAGGGAATTTCCGGGAACCGAAAATATGCTGGGAAAAGATCACAGGCCTGGACTAGGTAGCCCATTTCGTGTAACCGCTTGGTCATGGCTCCGTGTCCCGCACCGATATCTAGCACCTTGGCTTTACGATTAGAAGTCCTTTCTTGAAAAAAGGGTAGAAAACGCTCGTGGGTACCGGGCATGGCAATGGGAACCACTCCATTGGATTGAATATTCTCCATGGAAGAAAGATAGCATAAAAAGGGAAAACGAGTAGACAGAATCATTTTCCGTTTTCTGGGAACATTCCCTGGCTTATCTTACCTATTCGAGTTTAGGAACCAGAATTTTGGCAACTTGCCTACGTCTACGAGATCTTGAAGATCTCGTAGACGTAAGGATGGCCTGCTAAAACTCTTTTTCCGTTAAATCGTCAATCTTTTCCATATATCTTTTGGTGCCGCGCTTTTTTCGATATGAAAGGGAAAGCCTTCAGAACACGTAGACCTTCTTCCGGTAATACCGGGCCGAGGATTTCCGTGGTTCTCCCACCGATGTTGATCAGTGATCGACAACCTGGTTTGAGTTTACCACCGCTCACCCCTTGTAGCTCCTGCTGTCCCACCCCATAAACCAGACGATCTAACTTAGCCCAGTGAATGGCACCACTGCACATCACACAAGGCTCTACATTGCAATACAACGAGTACCCCTCTAAAGAAATGAGCTTGTGCTGGCGACAGTAAGATCGGATTAAAGCTAGCTCTGCATGGGCCGTTGGATCAGATTCCATTACACATAAATCAGCCGACTCCGCTACGATAAGCCCATCACGTACAAGAACAGCCGCGAAGGGATCGAGGCCTCGTTCGGCATTTTGCCAAGCCAGTTCATACACTCGCTGCATTACATTTTCATCGGGTCGATTGATCATAGCCCTAAACCAATCGTAACTGATGCGGACTCGTCCGGGGCACCCGTTCAATGACCCCCCGAGCTTCCATATCCAACTTTACCGTAGTCAGGTACCAAAGCACTTTGCCGTCAAAGGTAGGCGCTACTTCCTGCACCGCTAAGTCGGCCAAATCCGAGAAGGTAATACCTGGGCGATCTCCTACTTTCTTTAGTATGAAAGCAAAAATAATATCGTATTTGGCCCGGGCTATCCGAACGCCTTTCTTACCGGCCGGATGTTGGGTCAGTATGCGGTCATCTTCCATATTCGTTGGTTTTTATACCGAAGAAGATACGCGGCTAGCGGCCCATTCGAACAATTTTTTCGACCAAAGTAAATCCTTTCGAGTCCCAGGCCCGTAGTAAATAAGTACCCGCCGGCAAAGAAACTAAATAAATGGCTCGATCCGGATCAACGGAGCCTTGCTTCCAAATTGTACCACTTGTATCCAAAAGTTCGTATTGGGCACGTTCTTGTAAACCTTCCAAAATCAACCAGTCTTCGACTGGATTCGGATAAATACGCCAGT
>JBCDIO010000724.1:0-2625 GCA_038748815.1 Bacteroidota bacterium | reverse complement strand
GTCTAATATTTTTTAGAGGAAGAACCTTAGGAAATCCTGTGACTGAGATTAGAAATTTGATTGGAATTGATTCCAGTATTTCTTCTCACTTCAATAGTCAGGTCTCTATCTCCTACACGGTAAAAAACTCTCGTAGAATACCTAATTTTCTAACTTCTCTCTACTCATAAGGAATCAGCGCGAAAATAAAACCCGTAGGAGATAGGCAAGGGGATGAGGGGGAGGAAGGGGAAGCAGAGGAGGAAGGGGATAGCATTTACTTGCAAGCCCCTAAATTTACTGGATTTTAAGCGTGGCTTAGCTTAACTATGATTGCAGCCAGCTTGTAGCCAAAAAGTCATCAATATCGGTTTTAAAGGCTGCTAAACAGCCTTCATCAAGATAAAACATGTGACCGGCTTCGTAGCATTTGACCTGAATATTGTCCCGGAGGGTGGGGTCGAGATTCATATGGGATAGGGTGTAGTCCGTTGCAAAGTGGGGCGTGGCTAAATCGTAATAGCCCTGGGCGACAAAGACTTTCATAAAGGGATTTTTTGCGATCGCTTCCCGCAAAGCTGCTGCTGTGGTCGGTAGCTCGCCATTTTCCCATTGCCAGGCTTGATTTACGGTCCAACTGAGGATCTCATAGCTGAGATCGGTTTCGATGCCGAGGCTGCGGCGCGCGTAATCATTAAATGTGGTCGTAAACGGCGGTTGGATGGCGTAAGCGGCCGGATCAAAGTCAGGGCGTTCGTTAACTGTCAGGGCTTCAATGCCGGTGTAGCGGGCATCAAAGCGGCCGATACTACGTTTTTCAGGGCGGAGTAATTCCTTACAAAACCGGGAAATATCGACCCGTAGATTCGATCCGAGGACAAAGTCCACATCCACACCAATATAGCGGGCAAGGGTGGTCGCAATGGTTTGCCGCTCGCTCTCTGGCAAACGATCTCCCTGCATTAAGGCAAGGGTTAGCTCGCGCTCCGACCAGATTTCAACTTCCGTTAAGACATCCGCTAGCGATCGCTGTTGGAGTTCGGGGGCTAGTTTTTTGTGATACCAGGCGGCGGCTGTATAGGTGGGAACAAATAATGGAAAGGGTAAATCGTCACCACGTCCAAAAAAGACTGGCCGCAAATCCATCGCATTGGAAATGAGAACAATACCATTGAAGCTAATGCCAAGATCGATCAAATGACTGGCAAGGCCAGCAGCGCGGGTGGTGCCATAGCTTTCTCCAGCCAAGTAGAGCGGTGACGTCCAGCGTTGATAGCGGGTTAAATACAGCCGAATAAATTCACCGACAGAATGAATATCGCCCTTATAACTCCAGAATTTCTTATCTTTGTCTTTATCGATTGCTCGGCTAAAGCCCGTACCTACCGGATCGATAAAGACTAAGTCGGCACGGTCGAGCCAGGTGTAGGTATTGGCTTGCAGGCGATAGGGCGGGGGCAGCTGAAAGCCATTGGGGTCCATCACTATGCGCTGGGGGCCAACGGCACCTACGTGCAGCCACACCGATGAAGAGCCCGGACCGCCATTAAAGACAAAAATCAGCGGTCGGGGAGCACTTGCTCCGGTAAGGGTGTAAGCCGTGAAGAAAATCTCGGCTTCGGTTTCGCCAAATTCATCCTTGAGAGGAATCGCACCGGTATGAGTGGTATATTCCAGAGTTTTATCAGGCAGTGCCAATTCGTGCTGCCTTTCTAAAGGTTCGATTCCAAGGAGTTGACGGGTTTTTTCCTTTTTTTCTGGGGATTTTCCGGTTTCTGGAGTTTTACTGGTGTCGGAGGAATCGTGGTCTTGGGTCGACATGGTGATGTTGAGTTTTGGGGCGATCGCGGGGTGGAAATGATCGGCACGCTCCAATCATATCTTCAGCCACAGGGTACACGATACTGTAGCATGGGCCAACATTTATCTGGTGATTCTGTCAAGCTTAGAAATTTGGGTAAAACTAACAAGAAGACACGGGGATTATATGAGAAAGCGTCTTGCATTGGCTACTTGAGGTATCCAGAAGACCTGGCAATCTCTTGATCAGGAAAAACTCCCATACCAGTCGTGAGATCGCCGAATCCTAGCTTTCGGTAGAATCCTTCTTTACCAGGAACAGCATAAAGTAACACTGTCGAACTGTCGGGCTGTTCTTCTAATAATTTCTGTGTGATACTCGTCCCAATTCCCTTTCCTTGATATTCAGGTAACACGACAATGTCGTAAATTACAGATTGGTATTGTCCATCTGAAATAGCTCGACCAAACCCGACCATAGTTTCAGAATGCCAGGCAGTACAAACGGTGTAGCTTTGCTCAGATGCCTTTTTTAGTTCCTCTGGATTTCTCGTGCCAAGTGGTGCAAGTTTGAAAATTTTACAAACCTCTTCCCAATTGAGACCTTTTGTTCCACATCTAATATTGATCTTCATTTTTATCTAAAGGCTAACGGTGAAATTGTGCAATTATCCATAACCTTCGTTCCAGACCAGTAGCGTTGTTATATTGTGTTCTAACTATCTTGAGTTAACTTAACTGTATCGATCAATGTACTCAATGTCGAACCTAACATCCAGAAGAGACTTAGCTTCCAAGCAAATAGGTTATCGATAAGCCAGCTGTCAACAGATGGGTAACTTCCTC
>JBCDIO010000723.1:0-2628 GCA_038748815.1 Bacteroidota bacterium | reverse complement strand
GCAAATAGTAAAATTTCTATCTGCGAGTTTAACAAAGGTAAATAATTTAATCTGAACCCGAACACTTGGTCGGACCTTTGCAAAGCGTCAAATTGACGACTTTTGGACAAAAAAGAATAATTATAAATGTCTCAAATGGGACAGCCAAGCTATTCTGTAAAACCTAAAAAAGGGCTTGTACCGTTTATAAGGTTGGTTTTTCTATCGTAATTCGAGTATGGCCTTTCTGGTCAATTGCTCAAGCTCAATTCCTTCATAACATTTTTTCTTAGTGGTATTACCATTAATGGTTAGCCCTTTCAGCCTATTTACTTATAGATAGGTATGCTTTCCTGCCTAGCGGGTAAAGAGGCTGGACAATTTTGGTGAAATATGCCCTAAACCCGTTTAAGTTTCCTTATTTTTTAGCGTCCGATACACAATCTATTACTACTAGCTTATGCACATCGCAATTATTGGCAATGGGATCAGTGGGATTACTGCTGCTCGATTTCTACGTAAACTCGATCCAGATGATCGAATTACCGTGATCTCCGCCGAGACCGATTATTTCTTCTCTCGTACGGCCTTGATGTACATCTACATGGGGCATATGCGATTCAAAGACACGCAACCTTACGAAGACTGGTTTTGGGAAAAAAATCGCATCGATCTAAAAAATGCCTATGTAACCAAGGTCGATACGCAAACTAAAAAATTACACTTTAATGACGAGACCAGCCTCGACTACGATAAATTAATCCTGGCTACCGGGTCAGAATCAAATAAGTTTGGCTGGCCAGGGCAAGACCTAGATGGCGTACACGGTCTGTACTCCAAACAGGATCTCGAAGCCATGGAACGCCACAGCGACGGATTAAAGCAAGCTGTAATCGTTGGTGGAGGGTTAATTGGCATTGAGATGGCCGAGATGTTCCACACCCGGCATATACCCGTCACCTTTTTAGTCCGAGAAGGCTCTTATTGGAACAATGTCTTACCCGCCGAAGAATCCGAAATGGTAAGTCGGCACATTCGCGAACATGGCTTTGACTTACGCCTGTCTACAGAACTCAAAGAAATCTGGGGTGATCAGAACGGTAAAGCCAAGTTGGTCGTTACCAGTCAAGGCGATAAGATCGAGTGTGGTTTTGTTGGACTCACCGCCGGTGTACATCCTAATATCGACTTCCTACGATTCGGGGATATCGAATTGGATCGCGGTATTCTAGTGGATGAATACCTACAGACTTCTGTACCTGATGTTTACGCAATCGGCGATTGTGCTCAACTCCGCAATCCGCGTCCTGGCCGCCGTCCGATCGAAGCTATCTGGTATACCGGCCGAATGATGGGTGAAATGGTGGCCTACAACATCCACGATCGGAACATTTCCTACGATCCCGGTATTTGGTTTAACTCCGCAAAATTCCTGGATATTGAATATCAGGTATACGGCGATGTACAAGCTAAAGCCCCCGATCATCACGCAAGTATCTATTGGGAACATCCAGATGGTAAAAAGAGTATCCGCCTGGTATACCATAAGCAAGAGGAGTACATTCTCGGCTTTAATCTCATGGGCGTCCGTTACCGACACGAAGTATGTGAGAAATGGATCAAAGAAAAAACACCTATAGAAGAGGTTTTAAACAACCTACAACTAGCCAATTTTGATCCAGAGTTTTTCCGCTCTTACGAGCCAGAGGTCCTGGCTATGTACAATCAGCAAACCGGAAAGAATCTGACCAGCAAGAGTCAACGTAAACTTGCTCAGGTCTTTCAATTCTTACGCGGATAATCCCATTTCAAAAAAGCTTCAATCGATATAATCAATGAGTAAAGTAGATACGAGTCTTTCCTTGGCTCATCCACAAGCCCACAGTATGCGCATATTGGACAAAGTAGGTCTGGGTATTGGCAGCTTGGGTTTACTGCTTCTTTTAATCGCCAGTTTTGGGGCATCATTGCCCAATCCAGGCCTTTGGCTGACCGTTTCGTTGGTAGCCATGGCCTTGGGTACCGTCCTCTACGCCCACGGTATCTACAGCCACCTGCCAGAAGGGATTAAGAACAACGGCGCTTGGTTCAAATCAATGACCAGCCGTGGGGCCGTTGGTTGGATCACTGGCATTCTACTAACGGGATTTTATGTGTTATTGTACTGGTTTCCCACTTATTTGGGCCTGGGTGCCGATGGCGCTACCAACCGGGGTATGGTTGGCTTTTTCGATCCCTTGAGTTATGCTTTAAAAGGACAGCCCGCTAGCCAGTGGTTTGTCTACGGAGCCCTGTACACAACCGCTATTATTGCGCTCGGCTATAAGTTCATTCTCAAATATCGACACAACCGGTACCAGACTTTCCGCACCCTCTCGGTCATGTTCTTTCAGCTGGGTTTTGCCTTCTTATTGCCAGAATTGTTGGCCCGTTTGAGCATGAGTAACGAAGCCCTATCTAGCCTGCCGTACAATGACTTTAAGAATATGTGGCCCCTGAACTATTACTTCTTCGATGGCTGGAACGTCAAATCGATGCTGGCTAGTGGTAATTTGGGGCTATTCATGTTGTTCTGGGGAGTAGCTATGATCTTCATCGTTTCTCCTTTTCTGACCTACTTCTACGGTAAGCGCTGGTACTGCTCATGGG
>JBCDIO010000722.1:0-2629 GCA_038748815.1 Bacteroidota bacterium | reverse complement strand
CACTAAGATCTATGCGTCCATCTGCCCTTAAGTGGGTTTGGTGCACCCATTCTCCTAAGGTATTATAAATGACTAGCGGGGTGCCTGGATTGATGCCTTCTACGTGGAAGGGACCTCCACTCGGGTTAGGATATACTTGGACCGTCTGACTAGAAAAAGCCTCCGAACTAGATACCATCAAACAGGCATCTTCCACCTCCATTTGATTATTACAACCAAGTGCGTTGTCAAAAATAGAGGCCGTTCCACCGTCTAACAGATATTGACAGACTATTGGATTATCGCAAACGGAAAGATTATCGTTCGAAAAGAACTCGATCAGCTCTAGACCATCAACGGATAGATTGGACAGGGCATCCAGATTGGTCAGAAGGGCACAACCTATTATCCGAATATCCTTAACGATGTTCAAATTTTGCAACCCATCGATATCTTCTAAGACCGCATTATTTTGGATGGAGAGGTACTGCTCGATCGTGGTGAGGTTGGACAAACCGTCTACATTCTGAAGCGAGGCATTCCCCACCAAACCCAAACTACTAGTATAGCTTAGACTAGCTAAAGCATCTAGGTTTTCTATGGCCGGACAGAAGAAAATATCAAGCCCTCCATCGGCGCTCTCCAGGTTATCTAAACCCGCTAAGCTGGGGAGCATCAGGTTCCCATTGATCTGAAAATAGCCATTCACCTGTTTGATGGAGTAAAGGCTATCCAAACTGGTAATATCACCAAATTGGTTCTCCTGAATAATGACACCCCCATCGATCACTGCACAGCCTGAATAGCTACTGGGAAAGGCGTCGATTTCGGCTTGGGAGGTAAAGATAATCCCGTCGGGGAGGCAATTATTCTGGGAAGTAAGAGAGCGTATACTTAACAACAGCAGGCTAAATAGAACAAGTGAAGGGAGTTTCATAGAAGCTTGATTTTCAATTCATATCAAGACTTAAATTAACAATTTCCTCCAATCCACTTGTTCTTTTTCCACGAACCCGGCAATATCCCTACATCGCATTAGGGATAGTGCGGAGAGAATGATCGATCACTCCAATAATTGCACTAAAAAAACGGTTCTTCTATTCCTGAGGTCGTACTTGAATAGCACGAGGGCCTTTGGGGCCCATTTCGGTTTCAAAGGTTACCTGATCCCGAACCTGAATCGTTGGATAGGCGTCATTGATGTGGAAAAAGACGCTGACCTGTGTTTTGGCATCGACAATAAAGCCAAAGCCCTTTTCAGAGAGATAGTTTTCTACCTTACCAATCCGTTGAATTTCATCATCCGGTTCACCCTTGGGCGCGGCTCCAATGATAATATCTTCAACCTTTATTTTTTTCTTTTTCTTTGGATCCGGCGGAGTGGAAGTGGTATTGCCGTTTTCGTCGACGTATTGGATTTGATCTTCGAAGCTTAATTTACCTTTCTCGGCTTTCTCTAGTTTTCGCTGTTCTCGGCGCTCTAGTTTATCTTGCTTTTTCTTTCTTCTTTTCTTTTCTCGTTCTTTCTTGTTGAAGGTTTGCTGAGATTTTCCCATTGACAAATTTTAGGTTAAAAAAACACCGACTGAAATAAAGTAGGTGATCAGCAAACTTTAAATTTCAACGAGCGATGCTTAAGATACATAATATTTAGCGTTGCTGTTCTGGCCTAAGTCAAGTAAGAGAGATAGTTGGGTAAGCCAATTGCTAATCGGGCACTATTACTAAATACTACAATGTAAACCTCATGGGTTCCCATTAAGTTCCTCAATACTGCGTCAAAATTTCCCCAAACTGTAAATGGTTAGTACTCCCAATCCTTCTCAACGCTGTTCCCACCAATGCAGCACACTCAAACCAGCAATTAAAAATACGCTACAGCCAACCATAATCCACTTGAGTCGAGTAGCCACCAAAGCTTGAGCGACCATCGCTTTGGTTAGAGTATTGCCGCCACTCAACATGGCTAGTATTTGCGTATTCTCCCAATAGTCAAAACCGACTGCTGCCAAAGGAACGAGGGCCAGTAAAGACCAAGCAACGGGGCGATTTCTAGTCAAACGAATGAGCCACAGGAAGAATAATAATCCATATACGATGGGATAAATTCGATCCGGAAAAGATAGAACTTCCTCATAAATTTGCTGTCCTTCTTCTCCTAGGTCCGTAAATAAGGTAGTGACGGCCAGCAAATCGTAATTCCAGCGGGTATCGAGAATGGGCACCTCTTTTTCGGCAATGGCTTGTGCCTGTTGGTCGTAGTCTGGGAACCAAAAGAACATACAATACAGCATCCCGATGATCAACAGATTGAGGACCGGCCAATTGGCCAAACGACGAAGAGTAGTAAGCATAGATTTCTAATTTAGTGCTACCGGGGAAAATAGAACGCATCCCGGCCTTCGATGATTTCAAAATCCATCAGTAAGGAGTCAGAAGTGCATATCTCTTAAATTCCTTCGGACAAACTAGTCTGTATCTCAAATTTTTCGCGCAAAGGACGCCAAGGACTCGCAAAGAGCGCTGAAAACAGTAATAGCTCCATAGTACAATTTCCTTGGATTACCTACGATAAAGATTATTGATTACCAGAGATTTCAAAGAGCTGCACCACTAAACTATCCGATTTGTACCCTATTCTTTTTTCTTG
>JBCDIO010000721.1:0-2633 GCA_038748815.1 Bacteroidota bacterium | reverse complement strand
TATTATTTATTGCGGTATTCGAGCTGGTTGAACGACAGCTATTTATGCGTCCAAACCACGGTACGACCCTACCTGAAAGATTCACTTTTTCAAGGTACTTTTGCGGTAAGAATTACTCGCTTCGATAGGTCTGTTATTCCATGGTCCGATTATAACAGAAAGGAAGATTTCCAGCTCATGTCCAAGTATCAGCCGGACAAAAACCGGGTCATCACGATTGACCACAAAAACATCGGCCAGAATGAAACGGGTACAGATCCAACACGAATATCTATTCCGAGCTTCCCCAATGATCCTATATAAGTTCTTCACTACACCTTCTTGTTTGGTACGCTGGTTCTGTGATGAGGTGGACATCCAAGACGATATTTTTACTTTTGTCTGGGAGGGAGCCGAGGAGGTAGCCGAGCTAATCGATGATATTGAAGAGGAGCGGCTGAAATTCGAGTGGGAGGAAGGAGATGATGATGAATTCTTTGAGATTACCTTCGAACGTTCTCAGCTAACCGGCGAAACGATTCTCCAAATCATCGAGTTTTGTGATGAAGACGAAGTAGACGACCAAGGTATTCTTTGGGACAGCCTAATCAAAATCCTTCGACAAGAAACCGGCGGATAAGTCACCTCTTTCCCTATGAAATTATTTTTTGGGCTCGACTTAGACAGCCCCCGGTACCCAGCACCCCGCCAATCTACTTTTGGCCACTTTTATCTTAGCCCATATACTTTACTCAAAACCCTCGAAAACTACCTGGGCCTATCTGGCTACGAGGATAATAACGAATATCTCCGCATTGAAGTTTGCCGCCAAACTATTCAGGATCTCCTATCGGAGTACCCTCAATTATTCTACGCACAATCTTTTCGAGCCGACCCTTTTGCCACAGCCAAAGACATTCTTCAACGAAGAGATGAATTACTACTTTGCGGTTGGGATTTTGGGTATAAAGAATCTACGCCGCCCCGCCTCCAAGATTTGGCCATCCTAGAAGAAGCATTCCGGGCCCACGGAAACCTTCTATTCGGCTACGCCGATCGCTACCAACAAGTCGTCAGACGTTTAAAAAGTCGACCAGCCTTTCTACCCTTTACAGAGATTATTATTTGCGAGGAAGCCTCCTTACTCCCGTACCGCGACGAAATTCTACTTCGACAGGTGCAGCAGTCAAGCTCGCAGACCTGTTCATGGCGCTACCAAACGGTAGCCCCCCAGGCGGCCACCGATTCAGACCTTGGGCAATGGCAATCCTTTCTGCACGCCACAGAAGGAAAGAAAGCCGGTCGCTCTTTGCGGTCCGATGGGAGTTTACTTTTGTTACGCGCGCCTAGTGCTAACGAGGCAGCTGCTTTTTTAGCAAAGTTATTAGCCCAGAATCCCGCTTATCGTCCCGTATGTTTTTTGGCCGATCAAGCTCGGCAACTGGATCAGGCTTGTATCCAAGAAGGGCTTCCCAGCTTGGGCATTCAATCGACTTCATCGGCTCGCCCTAGTTTACAACTACTCAAATTGACGCCCGCATTTTTATGGGATCCCATCGATCCTTACAAGGTCATTGAATTTGTCAGTCTAGCCATCAAACCCATCGATCAGGATTTGGGTAAAGTGATTGGTAGTTTGATGGCTCGAAGCCCGGGGATTCAAAGCGACCGCTGGAACCGGGCCATTGCACAGTACTTTCAGCGGTTAGAAGAGCAACACTTTGCACCAAAGAAAATTCAATCGATCCAAAGTCAATACCGCTTTTGGTTTACCCGTAAGCGATACCCGATTGATCAACTCGCCCCCAAAAGCGAAGCGATTAACCTCTTTGCGACCTTACAAACCTGGGCCTATGAGCTGGTGGGATCAGACTCTGCTAACAACAATAAAACGCTTTACGTCCTCGCAGAACAAGCCAAGCGAGTGCGGGAGATTCTCGAATCCTTACCAGAAACGGAGATTTCGAACCTACAGCTGGAACAAATCGTACGGACCATCTATGAGCCCGCTCCGGTACAGATTCGCCCGGAAGAAAAAACCAGGCTCGACTACGTGCTCAAACCCGGGGCACTACTGGCACCTATGGACGAGCTTGTTTGGTGGAATTTCACCAGCGGAGAACCAGATTACTTTTTCTCCCGGTGGTATCAGCCAGAATGGATGTATCTCAAGGAGCTAGGCATCCAACTCGAAACCCCCGCCCGAGACAACCAGCGCGTTCTAAAAAGGCGGACTATTCCCATGTTGCAATGCCGTAAACAGCTGATCTTGATTATTCCCGACCAAGTGCATGGTATTAGTAGTAATGCCCATCCCTTGTACGGGGA
Organism: Bacteroidota bacterium; assembly: GCA_038748815.1. Taxonomy (GTDB): domain Bacteria; phylum Bacteroidota; class Bacteroidia; order Chitinophagales; family Saprospiraceae; genus JBCDIO01. Next base: position 326 of record JBCDIO010000721.1, on the reverse strand, counting down.
CCTGCAAGCCTGTTTTTCGAATCTAGAAGCCATTTCCTGGCATACACAAGGGGCAGTAGACATCCCCCTAGTGGGACAAACGGTGCCCAGCCCCGATTGGAAATCACTGGACCCAATTCCACTCCCGAGCCCTAAACCATTCTTAAGCATTCCCCAACCGGAAAAACTTACAGAACGGGCCCAAGAAACCTTTACTAGTCTGCAATCCCTATTCTATTATCCATACCAATGGCTCTTTAAGCACCAACTAAAACTGCGTCCCTCTTCCATTCTGAGCGTCGTTAAAGACCAAACGCTGATGGGTAATTTGGCCCACCGGCTTTTTG
>JBCDIO010000720.1:0-2650 GCA_038748815.1 Bacteroidota bacterium | reverse complement strand
TTTATCGTATGCCGTGGTAAAAATGACTTCGAAGTTGATATTCGGAACCAACTCGAGTAGTTCAAACCCATTTATAAAAGGCATATCGATATCTAAAAATAGAACATCGGGTTGTATTTTATGGATGGCTTTAACGCCTTCTTTACCCGACGAACATTTAGCTTCTACGCTTACATCGGGGCAATAACGTTGTAGATCCTGGTGCAAAGACTCCAGGCAATCTGGTTCATCATCGATCAAGATTGCTCTTAACATAGGCTACCATCTATTATTTACTGCAAGCAACTTGAAGGTACATTATTTTGAATTTCTAGTTAGGTAGAATTGATCAATGGTGCTTTTCAATTGATAAATGGGTTAGGTTGCTTACAAACAGAAAGGCCGACTTTTAAATGTTAAGGTTGTCCAAGTAGTCCTTGTTTTCTTACTTGTGGAGATTTAAGAGGATTAGGCTTTTTTGAAAATTGGGGGTACCTTATACGTCTACGCCCCGAGTACTCGGGGTAATATGCAAGCGGACTACAACATTTCAACAATGATTACCTTCCGTAAAAAGGCCGCAACCATCGGGAAAACGGCCCACCCCTAAAGAGGTTTTTTTCAAATGACTTAGGCCCGAAATGAAATGGGATGATCCGCCAAGGCTTTTACTAAATCATTGCTAGTTACTAACCCGATCACTTCCCCATTGTCCATTACTGGCAAGGCATGAATATGATTTTCAATAAACAAGGTGGCAGCCGTCAAAATAGAAGCATCCGACCGGATGGTAATAGGATCCGGAGTCATAATCTCTTCTACCTTAATCCAACGATTAACCTCCTTATCCGAAGCGTCGATGAAATCCCGCAGATGGTAACTGTATGCCTCCAAGGCATCCGCCGAAGAGACAATACCAATTAGCTTTCCATTCGTATCTAATACGGGAAGATGATGCACATCCAATTCGAAAAATAAGCGCACCATTTGAGTAAACGAATGCTTGCCGCGGGCAAAGAGTACATGGCGGGTCATGATATCAGCTACTTGCATGCTTCTTCTATTTTTATTCATAAAGCGGACAACCAAGGCGGCAACCATTACTTGACAATCCAAGTGGGACAGCTATGGTTCGTACTAACCAACTTCTCGGTGACGCTTCCCAAGAAAAACCGTTCTACTAGCGAATGACCTTTGGCACCAATCACAATCAGATCTCCGGCCTGTTCCTTCGTGTACTTCAAAATATGTGCGGCTAAGCCTAGACCTTCTTTTCGGAGTAGGTCAACTTCTAGGTTGGCCCCAAACTCCGCATAAGGACTTAAGAATTGATCCAATGCTTCTAATCGGTTTTCCCGAAGCATCTTCTCAAAGTGGCCAGGCTGACGACTAATTTTGTAAACACTAGCATCCGGTAACTCGTAGACATTAACTACGCTCACCGGTATCGGCTGAGGCCATCCTACACTTAATTGAATCGCTTTTTCTAAAGCACGGCGGGCGTTTTCTGAAAAATCAATAGGAACCACAATCCGACTCAGTTGTGCCGAGGTTCGGTCTGGGATGACTAGAGCATCTCCACTAATTTGGCGAGCTACGTTTTTAGCGAGAATCCCATGGCGATTGGTCCCTGTATTCTGGCCAATCACCGTTAAATCCACATTTCGTCGAATAGCCATAGCAATCAGTTCTTGCAAAGGATCACCATGTCGCACCTCCAAAGTGCTTTCAACCGAGGGAAACCTTACCGCAATTTCACCCTCCATTTCTACTAAGACACTTTCTTCAACCGCCAGTTCTTCAATAATCTCCGCAGAGATAGATTCTGGGAATCCTAACCTATATCGAGTCGCTGGCAAAACGTGCAAAAACGATAATCTTTGGACAGGTATTTGGGCGAATACTTCCGATAAGAATGCTAAAGCCGCCCGGTCGGGCTGAGCTAATTCAAGCGCAAAGAGAACTTCTTTCAGACGAAGCCGTTTCGGCGTAGTGGGAGCTTGGCTAAGAACAGTCTCTTTCATGATTCAGCGTTTTTGTGGACCGAATACAGTTATATTCTGGTTGTTCTAAACAAAGCTACGATGGACCCAAACCCGGAGTATTGAGCATTCTCAATGGGCTAAGTGATTTTTCTCTCTACCTATCCCCTGATAAATTTTGTTTTTTTGAACGGAAACGCTGAACTTCAAGTACGGGTTTTTCGTGAATAGTTACACACCAGAGTTAACCAAGCTTCGCCCCATGCTAATCCTCATTACAGGACTCCCAGGATCCGGAAAGACCACCTTTGCACGTGCTCTTTGCCAACAGCTTCGTTTCCGGCATTATAATAGTGATATGATGCGGGAGCAACTGGGTCTGCGTGGTCAGTATGACCAAGCGACCAAACAGAAGGTCTACACGGCGATGTTGCACGAGATTCGACTACTCTTAGAGCAGAATAATACCGTTTGTGTCGATGCCACCTTCTACACATCCAGCGTTCGTCGACCATTTACCAATCTCGCCAAAGCCTTACACAAACCCGTCCGTTGGATCGAAATTCAAGCGCCCGAAAAGGTCATTAAAGAACGATTACAAAGCAAAAGAAGATACAGCGAGGCCGATTTTTCGGTCTACCAAAAAATTAGTCGCATCTTCGAGCCCATTCCAGAAGTGCACTTAACGC
>JBCDIO010000719.1:0-2657 GCA_038748815.1 Bacteroidota bacterium | reverse complement strand
CAGAAAACGAATCTCTTCACATAATCCTAAATCTCTACACATAATTTCCAGAGACTGACGCTCCTGTCCATCACCGACTAGCATAAGCTTACTCGGTAGTTCATTGTGTACCTTTTCGAATACTTTGATCACATCGTGTACTCTTTTCACTCGACGGAAATTGGAGGTATGGATCAAAATCCGCTCTCCGTTTGGGGCAATTGCCTTTTTAAAATGCTCTTTATTACTTCTTGTAAAACGAGCAAAATCAATAAAATTATAGATTACTTTGATCTCTTTATTGATATCAAAAAGCTCGTTGGTATCTCGCTTTAAACTTTCGGATACCGCCGTAACTCCATCCGATTTATTGATAGAAAAAGCAACAACTGGTGAAAAGGCTTGGTTATTACCAACCAAGGTGATATCTGTTCCATGCAGTGTTGTCACTACAGGTACATAACGACCCTGGGTAAGAAGGATTTTTTTGGCCATGTAGGCAACCGCAGCATGCGGGATGGCGTAGTGGACATGCAAAATATCCAGATTTTCGAACTGTACAACATCCACCAACTTGCTGGTTAATGCTGTGTCGTAGGGAGTAAACTCAAAGAGCGGGTAGTCCGCTTTTGAAACTTCATGATAAAATACGTTTTCCTGAAACCCATTTAACCGGGCGGGTTGGCGGTATGTGATGAAATGGACTTGGTGCCCAATTCTGGCCAATCCTAATCCCAATTCTGTGGCTAAAACGCCCGACCCGCCATAGGTAGGATAACAAACGATCCCTATTTTCATGATCACTAAGGTTGCTCTAAATTGAAGGTGCTACAGTCTCCAAGTATTCTGCTAAACATTACAAACAAATGATGATGTTAGAGGTTGTTAAACCTACAAAAAAACAGGCGGCTCAACGATCGTTGAGCCACCTGTTTAACTGTTTTACAAGATTTCTAGTACTATTTGCTGAGAATTAGTCGCTCCATATGTAGGCGGGTCTCCGTGCGTAGTCGCACAAAGAATAATCCGGAAGCTTGCGCCTCTAAGTCAATAGACTCATTGATCAAACTCGCGGCTTGTACCTCGCGACTTAAAACAAGCTTTCCTACCGCATCGAAAATATCGATGGTTAAGTCTTCCGCATCCCGCATTTCTACAGAAAGCTGAACCAGACCCGGACTTGGATTTGGACTCAACCGAACCGCATCAAAGCCATTGACTTCAATAGTAGAGCTTGGTTCTTGTAGCAGTACGGTATAACTTACTTCCTCTGCACAGCCATTGGCATCTTCTACGATTACTGTGTATATACCTGGCTCAACGCCACTCAGTTGTGGTCCGCTGACAAAGGGGAATTCCTCCCAATCGTAAGTAAATGGACCTTGGCCAAAGGTAGGCGTTAGCGTTATACTACCATCATTATTCGTTAAGCCCGTCGCATTAACAATCGTAGCGTCTAGAGCGAAGGAAGGTGGACAACCGGTGATATTGATGTTATCGAAATCTGACCAGTAATTACCAGCACTCCAAGTCGTCACAAATCGGACGTTAATCCCAGCACCTTCCAGGTTAAAAGGCTCTAAGAGAATTTGCACATTAGCAAATGCCGTGTCAGGAACGTGGTTTGTAGAATCAATTGTAAATATGGTCTCGTAAGTATCTCCACAGTCAGTAGAAATCTGTATGTCAATTCGATCATCCGCCAAAAAGGTAGTGTCTGTACCGGCGAAATATTCTACAAACCGGTAATCAAACGAAAGCGTATCCTGATCTCCCATTGGACCAACCCGTTGGGTGGTAAATTCAAATACGGGATTAAAGGTCCATACATTGGCTCCAATAACGTGGGTTGGATTATTGTGGGCTCCGGGTGTATAAATCGGATTGAACTGGTTATGTACCCATCCGTCTGGAACCACATTATCTTCGAAGTCCTCAGCTAACGGCAGTGGGAAGGCGGTTATAATCTCTACCGAGAATGTGTCGTTCACGGTATTATTATCCGTCCCTAGTTCGGTCCAAGCCTCTACCAAATAGTAACCTGGTGTCGAGAAATCAAAGGTCGTTTCGAAGAAAACCACTTCGGTACTATCATTACCGATCACCCCAGTGTAGAATCCATCCGTAGGCACCGGAATTGCGGCAACTACTCCATTTACTGCGTAATAGAACGGAATCAAAGACTGGGGATTCTGACCAAAGTTTTCCAAGACAACTTGGATCAAGGTATTGGAACTCAAATTACACGAATCAGCCGTAGGTTCCAGAATGCCAGAGATACCCACGTCATTCAAGAATATCGTTTGGATCGTAATCGGCCCGAGTGTTTTAGCCGACTCTCCGTCGTCGTCACAAACGAAAGAAAGGTAGACATCGTAGTACGTGTTCTCTGTTAGACCAACAATGGTTACTTCTGTTTCATCCGTGGAAACGGACGTTCCGGTGCCAAGAACAAACCCAATGGAACCAAACTCCAAGGTATATGAACCAGGTTCTTGGGCCGGCGTCCAAGCGAAGGTCGCCGAAGTGGCATTAATATCCGTCGCGGCAAAGGAAACAGGTCCGGCGCAAGTAGGACATGCAATCGTAGTAAAGACACCCTGCCCAGTGAGTGGGAAGGGTCCATCGGAGAAGATTATATTTCCATCGGGGTCCAAAATATTGTAACTGACTTCATT
>JBCDIO010000718.1:0-2659 GCA_038748815.1 Bacteroidota bacterium | reverse complement strand
CCCCAGGATTCTCCCCAGCTGTTCATTATTTCAAAAGCTCCACCTTGTAACTGGTCATCATAGCCAATTACCGTCATTGCGTGTCCACTGTACCCATACATTGAATAGTCCCGGCGGGTGGGTTGCCATACTTTCTGTCCCCGCATTTGACTCATAAACGAACCCCCAACCTGCATGCCGATCACCACTGGCGACCCTTGAGCTAGGTGTTGTTTGATCCCTTCCATATCTGGGGTATAGTTGTTGGCACCAAGGGTTAGGCGATTATAGCCTTTGATCCGAAAGTTTTGGGCCTTGGATTGTTGGTTCGCACTGGGGCGCGCCGAGCAGGAACCCTCGTTGTAGGGAAACTCGCGGAATTGTAGCGTTCCTTTTTTGGTCAGGACTTCCATTGCATCGCGCATATAGGCTCCCTGGCAACCGGTAAGGGCAATTTGGTTGTACAGGTACGAGGGACTGAAGGCGGACTGGTCCGGATTCTGCTTGGTGACTCTTGAATAGAGGATTGTTCTGGCTGCATAAGAACTAGCCCAACCAACGCAGGAGCCTTGTGTTCCTTGGTAACCTCGACGCGGAGCAAATTCTTTTAAAGAAATACGCGGCGGCAGCCCAGATCCACTGTATGAACCATAGGAGAGTGGCTCAAAAACCTCTGCTTTGTCGTAGACCGTAGAGTCAAGTGTTGCACCAAACTGAAATTCGGTATTATCGGATTGATCATCCGCAATGGCCGTATTGGGTCCCATGAGCATTTCTTGGCCACCAAAGAAGAAAAACCAGATTCCCCCAATAACCAAGACGGGGAGAATCAGTTTAGGACGACGGAATAAAAAGAGTAGGATAAAGGGCAGAAGTTTTCCAAGATTACCGCTGCCTCGATTATTGTTATTGGGGTTTGGCTGCGGTTGACGACGACCACCTTTTGGATCGTCTTGTTCCATTCTAATGGGCATAGTGGCTTGAGTTTTCGAATAAAGGAAAATGTGTCTTCGACGAGAAGGAGAATGTTTTCCCTCCCGGGGCTTTGCATCGGATTTTATCGTTGCCCGTAAGCAAATCTAGCAACAGCTGGATTAGCAGGGTTCCATGGAAATTACAAAATTTCTTGTGCCTGCTCTTTATAGACGCAGCAAAAACGAGAAAGTCCCACTTTACTGACTCGAGAAATTAGGAAAGATTCGGAATAGCACTCAAGTAGTTCGCTTGGATGTGATCCACAATCAAATGACCGTGATGTCTGGTGTTTTCGATGAATAGGGCACTCGTTTTAAGTCCGGCATTCAGAACACCGGCTACATAAACCCCAGGAAGCGGTGTTTCTAAGGTTTCTTCTCGGTGGATTGGGACCTTAAAACCCGATTGGTCGATTGGGAGTTGAAGTGCATGCAATAGCTCATAGTTTGGGGTATATCCGGTCATGGCTAACACAAAATCATTCTCGATTTCCTGTAGCCCTTCCGGTGTTTGCAAGACTACGGAGCGGGGCTTGATGGTCTCCACAGTCGTTTGAAAGTACGCTTTTATACTCCCTTCTTTAATGCGATTTTCAATATTGGGCTTAATCCAATACTTTACCCGCTCGTAGATTTTATCGCCACGAATGGCCATGGTAACATCCGCTCCTTTGGCGTGTGTTTCGAGGGCAACATCGCAGGCTGAGTTTCGAGCTCCAATCACCAAAACTTTCTGACCGATATAGGGGTGAGCATCATCGTAATAATGGCGAACTTTTGGTAAGTCTTCGCCTGGAATGTCCATCATGCGGGGGCGGTCGTAAAAACCGGTAGCTACGATAATAGTCTTGGCCCGATAATCTCCCCGATTGGTGCGAACAAGGTACTGGGGAGTATCCGTTGTGGATACTGGTTCCATTTTTTCTACTTGTGTATAAACGGCTACGGGGAGTTGGTAGGCTTCAACTAGACGCCGGTAATACTCGAGGGCTTCTCGGCGAGTTGGTTTATCCGCGTGAGAAATAAATGGGATCTCCCCAATTTCCAGTTTTTTGGATGTGGAAAAGAAAGTCATATTGGTTGGAAACTGGTAAATCGAGTTGGCTATAAGTCCTTTTTCGATAACCAGAAATTGCAAATTCGCTGCTTTTGCGGCGATAGCGCAATTAATACCCGTGGGGCCGCCTCCAATGATCAATAAATCCAAGACTTCGTTCATGTTGCAAAGTTAAGCAAGGAGATGAAAATAGAACCCCTCAGTTAACAATGCGTTCAAGCGTTTACAAACAAATTATTAATCGCACTAAAGAGGTCTTCCTTATCGACGGGTTTGACGAGGTAATCATTCATCCCTGCTTGCAAAGCCGCTTCCCGTTCTTGCTTGGTGGCTTTGGCAGAAAGCCCAATGATAGGCAGCTGGCTCGAACGACGAATAATCTGGGTTGCTTCTAAGCCGTCCATTTGAGGCATTTGAATATCCATTAGGATTAAGTCGAGGTCTTGCTTCATATATTCTTCTAGACACTTTTTCCCATTTGATGCTTCGAAGACTTGGTTTTTATTGGACCACCTGGTAAGCGCTAGATTAATCACCGTTCGACTGATGGGATGATCATCGACAATGAGAATTCGCAGGGGTTTATACGGCTCATCGGTGCCATTTCCAGTATTTACCACCCGCTGGATTGGCACTTGTAATTGAATTT
>JBCDIO010000717.1:0-2668 GCA_038748815.1 Bacteroidota bacterium | reverse complement strand
TAGTAAATATAATCCGTGTTTTATTTGTTAAACTTTGTTATTCCAATCGCACTTGATCAGCCGTCTGCACCAAAAGCACGAACTGGCGATCGCAAGAAAAGCCGGTAGCGGCATCGTAGCCATCTAAGACCCCTTCGACTAAAGCGATCTGTCCGCCTGCATTCTGAATCAAAGAAAATACTTGTGCAGAAGCACTTGTGTCCACTAAAACTTCAATCCGGTAATCATTATCAGTCGGGTCAAGAAGGTAAAATTTATCCGCAAAATCCATGATGTTCATCGCATCAACACTGCCACGAATTCTTGCCTGGTCCCCTTCGCATTCAGCAACCGTACCACAAGGTACCGCACAGTTAGTAGAATGTAGCAGATCCTCAATATTGAGGTATACATCTTGATTAAGATCCAAGGTTTTCCGACAACCTAATAAAGTAGAAAAGCCAAGTAGGAATGACAACGTGATTAAGCGATAGATCATTATCAACTATTTGAATCCCTTGTAACCTAAATTTCTAAACATTTGGACGGGTTCTTTTTGCCCAGCTCATCGTTACGTACTCGCCTTTGTAGCTATGGCTACGATGCTCCGCCGCGCCTTGATCTGAACAAAAATCTCCTCGGCCAAAGTATTCATTTACTTAGTTCACAAAGTATTTGAATTTGGGGCAAAAGTAATCTTGTATTTTAAAGAGTCTTAAAAAGGAACGCTCGTTGTATCCGGCAATTATTACCCCTTCTTTCAGACTCTAAACAAAGATAGTCTTACCAATAATGCCTTTCTAATTTTAAATTGCTGCGTCTTACGTCTAGAAAATGTATATTTGTAATACACATCTGGGGAGTTTCCCCCTGTCCTACCGGCAGGCTTCCCCGGCAACTGACTTATCGCCAAAGGAGGTTTGGCGTTCCTGAACATACTATATTTCACTTATTCCCATTGGCAGATACTATATACGATAGCCCCCCTATCCGTGTATCGCAACGTACTGAAACACTATATTTCTGAAGGAGAATTGGCGTTGAACTAATCTAAGGTTCCCCCTTTTTCCATATATCCGCATGGTCTAGATCGTTGTCAAGGCGATACTATACTGGGTATTGGAAGATTAGCTCGTTCATCCCAAAGACAGTAAAATCTATAAATCATTAGCGCCAAAATCACCGTAATGTTAACCTTGACGCTAGTATGCAGAGCCTTTTCTCAATTATGAGAGAGGCTCTTTTTCTTTTCCGTCCGTTAAAATGACCTACCTTTATGCGTTAAAATCTGGCTATGAGTCCTTCTGAGCAATTGCAACGATCCCGCGCACAAGAATCGCGAGCCGCTATCCAGCGATTGTATATCGCTATGCGGCATCTGTTCATTCGGGGTAACTATAAACCATTAGGTGCCTCTGGCGAGGCCATGATTGAGGCAATGATGACACTACGTCCAGAAATCTATGGTTCAATTGCTGATCCCGAACGAGTAGAGCTAGAGGGGCTATTATATATTTTTCAACGGCTGCCAGAGGGTATTGAAGAATGCCGGTACGTAAAGTTAATTTCCCGGGAAGGATTTGAACATTCCACCTTCGACCCATTAGTTCCAGCCAAGCGCCGCCGTAACTGCTATCGGGTCGATCAGGAGCAAATGTTTATCGAAATGACTCGCGGGCGCAGCGATATCTACGATGTTCTGACTCACCTCACCTTTTTATACGTAGAATCAGAAAAGATCCGTAAAAATAGCTTGGACTACAAAGGCCGGGTACGCAGAGAATGGAAAATGCTCAAGGAAATTGTAGATCGAGAAGTGCGCGGGGAGGAGTTCAACCAAGAAGTAGCCTACACCTACCTCAGCACCATTCTTGGAAGAACATTTGATGAGACCGTAGAGGCTTGTGAAAAATTTAAAAAAGCCGAGCGTGTCAATAGCATCTTCCGGATTACCTACTGGCTAGGACATCTTTCCATGGAAGAAGCCGTTTCCAACCTGGATCGTGAGATCACCTTTTCCTCCGCCTTGCGAGAAAAGATTGGGCACCATATCTACGGAGAAGTATGGGCACAAAACATCAAACAATACCTGATGAAGGCTGGGCTACACGACCGCCCCATTCATATCATCAGCTCCAATCTACACTCGGTTATGAATACGCTGTACGCTGGAGCCGCACTAAAGAACCGAGGAGGAGAGGGCTCTCTGATGGATGTCGCCCTAAACCTTTCCCTTCCCAACAATAGCTCCTTACGAACCAAAGTCCGACAATTTGCGGAAAAAAATGGAATGGTCCAGATAGATGACACCAGTGGAACCAATATCTCCGTTCAGGTTTTTGATTTGACCAAAGTACCTACCAATTCAATGCTTAAAAAGCTAGGTTGGAACGAAGACTCTATCCAAGAACAAAAGCCCGTATTATTAATCATGGACTACGCTTTTGGCGAACAGGCCTACGAAACGATGGATGAATTATTAAAGCCGTACGATCAAACCGATCATCCGTTTAACCTGAACGTTCGATCCATTTCCATTATGGGCAAAGCCGGCATATTACATGGTCAGAAAGGGGATATCATGATTCCACAGTCGCACGTCTTTGAAGGCTCTGCCGATAATTATCCGTTTGAAAATGCGCTACAAGCAGCGCATTTTCAAGACGAAGAACTCCAGGTTGTTTCTGGC
>JBCDIO010000716.1:0-2682 GCA_038748815.1 Bacteroidota bacterium | reverse complement strand
CCATTCTGACCATTCACGATGTAGTGTTCTTAAACCAGAAGTCTGGCTTGCGTCGCTGGATCCTTTGGCTTTTCTGGGTCTATTTACCGGTCTGGCAGGCTGGATTGATAACGGTTATTTCTAAGGCTTCGGCAGATGAACTCAAAGCACAAATACCACATCGTTGGCACCACAAAATTCGGATTGTCCCAAACTGTGTAGATCCTAATTTGAGCTTCCAGCCCAAAGCCCGCATGCCCAAACAACCGCGCATTCTGCTCATCGGAACGAAACCTAACAAAAACTTGGCTAGACAACTAGAAGCTCTTCGTCCCCTTACGGTGGGTATCCATTTGATCGGTCACGAAAATCAATCCTTGCGGGACTACCTGACTACGTATCCGAATCCCGTGCAGTGGGACCAAGGGGTAAGCGACGAAGCGATGCGACAAGCTTATATCGATAGTGATCTACTCTTGTTTGCTTCTTTGGAAGAAGGCTTTGGTTTACCGATCCTCGAAGCACAAGCAGTGGGGCGTCCGGTGATTACCAGTAACCGATCTTCCATGCCCGAAGTGGCGGGCCTGGGTGCTTGCCTGGTTAATCCAAGCCAAGTCGAAGACATTCGATCGGCCGTGGAAAGAATAACTCAAGATGCGATCTACTGCAAGCAACTAGTGGAGTCGGGTTACCAAAACGTACAGACTTATTCTGCCCAGAAAGTAGCCCAATCTTATGTTAACGTTTATCAGGAATTATTGGCCAAGACTTGAACCCTTTATGCCCTGGCATTATTTTTGTCTTCAGAAAGTCGGCCAAGAGTAATTTGTCGGCTTTATACCCCCACACAACACCTCCCCATCTAAGGATATTAAGGTCCTTATTCCATCAAACCAACTCAATTTCGAAAAATACATCCCTATGTACACGCTCGGACTCAACGCTTATCACGGAGACTCTTCCGCCTGCATTTACCGCGACACTGAATTGATTGCTGCTACGGAAGAGGAGCGCATCCGCCGCATTAAACACTGGGCCGGTTTACCGACCGAGGCCATCAAATTCTGCCTGCAAGAAGCGGGTATCACCCTGGATGAGGTTGATTATATCACCGTATCTCGAGATCCTAAAGCCAAGTTTGCCCAAAAGGCCCTTTTCGCCGTGAAGAATGGCATTGGTTTTTCCAACATTCAGGATCGGTTGAAAAACTCGTTTAGCATTCGAAGGCTCAAAGACGACTTAGCGGAATCTCTAGGTTTTAAGAGTGATGCTCTCAAGGCGGAAGTACAGTTTATTGAGCATCACCGAAGCCATATGGCTTCGGCTTTTCACATTTCGCCGTTTGAAGAATCCGCGATCCTAACCATCGATGGGATGGGTGATTTCACCTCCACCATGCGGGGCTACGGAAAAGGGAACAAGATTGAGGTGTTCGACAGTGTCTCTTATCCCCATTCGATTGGGATGTTCTACACAACGTTTACGCAATACTTAGGCTTTCCACACTACGGGGATGAATACAAAGTGATGGGCTTATCTCCTTATGGCCAGGCAAAATATGTCGATAAGGTCCGGGATGTCGTCATTCAGAAGAAGAATGGACTTTTTGAGCTAAACGATAAATATTTTCGGCATTTCAAAGATGGAGTTGCCATGAGTTGGAACGGTGGTGCCCCCACGATTGGTCCAATGTATACGGACTATCTGGTCGAGCAATTTGGACCACTGCGTCAGAAAGGCGAGAAGTTGACCCAATACCATATGGATCTAGCCGCTTCGGTGCAGCGGTATTGTGAAGAATTGATTTTCTTCCTGGCGGAGGGCCTTTACCAAAAGACCGGCGCGAAGCGGTTATGCATTGCCGGTGGTGTCGCCCAGAATTCAGTAGCAAACGGAAAACTGGTAGCGAATACTTCTTTTGAGCAATTGTTTGTGCCGCCAGCGGGCCATGATGCGGGTACTTCCGTTGGTTCGGCCCTATATTTCTTACATCATGTCAAAGACCAACCCCGTCGTCCCTTCCATCACCAAGCCTACACCGGTGTAAAGGTGGCGTCTTCTGAGATCGAAAACTTCTTGAAAGACCGGGGCATTAATTATACTCGCTACGACGAGGATCAATTGATTGAAGTCGTTTCCGAGAAGCTGTTAGGTGCTAATGTAATTGGTTGGTACCAAGGACGGGCCGAGTTTGGTCCCCGGGCCTTGGGTAATCGATCTATCATTGTGGACCCACGCCGGGATGATGCCAAAGCTTTATTAAATGAGAAGATTAAAAAGCGGGAGAGCTTCCGCCCCTTTGCTCCTTCGATCATTAAAGAAGCTGTAGACGAATACTTTGAGCAAGCAGATAGTGTTCCATTTATGGAGAAAGTATTCCAGATTAAAAAGGAGAAACACGAGGTGATTCCGGCCGTAACCCACGTTGATGGAACGGGACGCTTGCAGACCGTAGAGCAACAAGATAATCCTCGCTATTATCAGTTGATCAAGCGGTTTGGGGAAAAGTCCGGTGTTCCCATTGTACTCAATACGTCCTTCAATGAGAATGAGCCAATTGTAAACCTACCGGAGCATGCGCTAGATTGTTTCTTAAGAACGAAGATGGACGTATTGGTACTCGAAGATTGTGTGATTGAGCGAGCGTCGAATTAGGACTAAATCCGGCGCCGGATTTCTTCTAATTCTTCCAGCAAGTGCTGG
>JBCDIO010000715.1:0-2685 GCA_038748815.1 Bacteroidota bacterium | reverse complement strand
GATTGATCTCTCATGAAAATCCGATTTGGTTAATTAATAATAGTTCATGGTAAACCCATGGAGGGTTTACCGAAAAATGGGTTACTCAGAAATTCGTTTGCAAGTTGTCGGGAGAAACCTTCGGGGGCACGACCTTTCTGGTCAATTTACACACCTTCCGGACTCCCCGTTGTAGGATTCGTCAGGAAAGTAACACTTTTATTTAAATCTTAGTTTTTTTGCTCAATTCGCATTCTGTTGAATCTGTCCAATATTTGGCAGAATTTATTGCGTATCGCTATCGGGGCTGAGGTCGAATCGTTTACGGATTTCTGTAATCATTGGATTTTGCTCCCGCATTTGGATATACTTCTCTTTGGGTGTCAGCAGCTTTTTCTTAGGGAGGGCTTCTTTCTTTTTCCGAGTCTCATCCACCCGAATTTCTCGCTGTAAGTCCGGTACCTGAAGTTCTTCGCGGAGATACTCCATCATTTCTCGGGCTTGCAAGACCTCATTCTTGGCGTAGCCAGTCGCCACCATGGCAATGAGAACGCCCTCTTCTACGAATATTTTAGTATCGCGAAGAATGCCCCGTAACAGATCATCATTAATGGATTCGGCGTAAGCCGACCATGTTTTTTCGATCTCTTCGACGGGTACGTCCTCCAGCTTTCGCACCTGTACTTCTACCTCATCGGCCACCTCGGCATCGAGTGCTTCTAGGCTTAAGGAAGCAGCCATGGGTTTGGCGGCTGGTTCTTCTACCGGAACTATGGGCTCAGGTTCTAGCGTTTGCTCTACCTTTGGCTCTTGCGGCGCTACCGAGGCCGGTTCAAGGGGAGCAGAACTGGGGGCCGTGGGTGGATCAACTTTCGATGGGGGCGTAGCCGCCTGAGTAGGAGGCTCCACCACCGGAGATGGTTCAACTTCGGGCGTAGGGGCTGGCTTAGGGCTTGGAGCTGGAGCAGCGGCTTTTAACTCAGAGAGATCCTTTTTTTTTTCGGGATCTGGTGCTAAGTCACTTCCGCTAACGGCATTAGCGGCGTAAGCCATTTTAATCAGATACATCTCTACGTGGAGCCGTTTATTTCTAGCCGTCTTGTAGTGGATATCACATTCATTCGCCAGGCTCATCGTATTGAGCAAAAAGGAGACGGGAGAAAGCTGAGCTTGTTCGCGGTACCGTGTCCCCAATTGGTCACTCATAGCTAACAACTGGAGCGTACTTTCATCTTTACAGACCAACAGATTGCGGAGATGTTCTGCCAGACCACCCAAGAAGATATCCGGATCAAAACCATTACGAAGGATCTGATCGAAAAGGAGCAACAGCTGCTGAACATCTTGCAGAAGCAAGGCATCGACCATCTTAAAGAAGTAATCGTAATCGAGTACATTCAGATTTTCGATCACATCCTTGTAGCGGATTTGCTTGCCACTAAAACTAACAATTCGATCAAAGATAGACAGCGAGTCCCGGAGGGCACCATCTGCTTTTTGTGCGATGACGTGTAAGGCCTCTTGATCGGCATCAATTCCTTCTTCCCGGCAGATGGATTCCAAATGGTCTACCATAGCGGCGACCTGAATCCGCTTAAAATCAAAAATTTGACAGCGCGATAAAATGGTTGGGATGATCTTATGCTTTTCGGTAGTGGCCAGAATAAAGACCGCGTACGAAGGTGGTTCTTCCAGGGTCTTCAAAAAGGCATTGAAGGCCGTAGTAGAGAGCATGTGTACCTCATCAATGATAAACACCTTGTACTTCCCTTGTTGCGGTGCAAAGCGCACTTGTTCGATCAAGGCTCGAATATGCTCTACGCTATTGTTAGAAGCGGCATCGAGCTCCGTGATATTGAACGAGGCATTATTATTAAAGGCGACACAGCTATCGCAGGTATTACAAGGCTCGTGCTCTGGAGTGATATTCTGACAATTCAATACTTTAGCCAGAATACGGGCACAGGTGGTCTTACCAACACCCCGTGGGCCACAGAAGAGAAAGGCATGGGCCAGGTGATCGTTTTGCAGGGCATTCTTTAACGTCTGCGAAACGTGTTGTTGCCCAACGACATCCACAAACCGGGTCGGGCGGTATTTTCTGGCTGAAACAATAAATTGACTCATGCTAATTTCTCCATTTCGGTGGTTTTTCAAAGGTACGAAAATCTCCTTGAGATCGGACGACCACTCCAGGAAGCACCCATTTTTTAATCTTCATAAGAAGGTAAGAAAACAAATTCGCTTTCACTTAGTTTGACTTTTAAACTAAGTTGATTTACATTTGTTCGGTAAAGTGATTCCAAGCAGGAATTTACCAACCAAACTAAAACATCAATTATGCGTATCGCAGTCTCCCAATTTAATGTGCACATTGGCAACTTTGCCGGCAATGTGCAAAAGATGTTGCAAGCGGTTGACCAGGCCAAGGAGCAAAAGGCGGACCTTATCTGTTTTACGGAGTTAGCTACTTGTGGTTACCCTCCACGGGATTTTCTAGAATTTGAAGACTTTATTGCACTAGCCGACCAAGCCATTCAGGAACTAGCTAAAGCCGCCCAGGGTTTAGCCATTGTCGTGGGTTCTCCCAGTAAGAATCCAGTAGTAGAAGGCAAAGATTTGTACAATTCGGCATACTTCCTGGCCGACGGTCAAATCCAACAGATACAGCATAAAGCTTTACTGCCCACGTACGATGTTTTTGAT
>JBCDIO010000714.1:0-2686 GCA_038748815.1 Bacteroidota bacterium | reverse complement strand
TCCCAATTTGCCATTCTGGAAGAACCTAAATCAGCTTTAGAAATAGATATAGAAAGTCCCATTCAGCAAATTGTAGAACAAGTACTTCTAACGATCCGAAAAGTGGATAAATCATGATCAAATCCCAATTTGGTGTCTTAGGACTCGGTGTAATGGGGCAAAATCTGGCCCTTAATATCGCTGATCAAGGATACCGATTGGCGGTTTATAACCGCCTCGCTACTGGAGAAGAAAACATTGTACCAGACTTTCTGAAGAAAGTATCACCCCAGCATACCGTAGAGGGTTTTTCCGCGCTACCGGCCTTTATTGAGCAATTGGAGCGTCCCCGAAAAATCTTGATTATGGTGAAAGCCGGAAATGCCTTAGATCAAATTCTGGATCAAATATTACCCCTCCTTGAACCGGGGGATATCCTTCTGGATGGAGGAAATTCTCATTATCACGATACGCAAAGAAGGCAAGCTCAGTTGCAGGGCACTGGGGTACATTGGTTAGGAGTTGGAATATCAGGAGGAGAGGAAGGAGCTAGAAATGGAGCCGCCATTATGCCGGGAGGAGAGCGGTCGGCTTATGATCAAGTGGCGCCTATTCTCGAATCTCTAGCGGCACCAGCCCGTGGTGGTCGGGTTACCGAATTACCTTGTTGCTCGTACATCGGATCGGGAGGGTCCGGGCATTTTGTCAAAATGATCCACAACGGAATCGAATATGCCGAAATGCAATTATTGGCAGAGGTATACCTCCTGTTGAAAACGCAAATGAACTACGAAGCGATTGCTCATTTGCTAGAACAGTGGAACCAGCAGGAGCGGCACGCCAGCTATTTACTTGAAATAACGATACAGATATTGCGCAAGCGAGCAGGGAATGGGTATCTATTGGATTTCATTCTGGATAAAGCCGGTAACAAAGGCACCGGAGCGTGGTCAAGCCGCGCAGCGATGGAATTGGGATTCCCCGCAACGATGATGACCGGGGCCGTTTACGCTCGGTATATTTCCTCTTTTTGGGAAGCTAGACAACGGTTAGGAGAATACGGTCGGCAGCCTCAGGGGGGGCGTTTACCTTCGGTTAAAGAACTGGAAGAGTCGTATGCATTCGCGCGCCAAATCAATCACTGGCAAGGTTTTTCCTTAATTCGATCCGCTTCTAATCATTATCAATGGCATTTACGGCTGGCTGAGTTGGCGCGCATTTGGACTAATGGTTGTATCATTCGATCTGGCTTAATGGAACAATTGAGTACCCTGTTGGAAGAAGGCCCCCTTTCCGAAAATACCTCCTTTTTGCAGTCCATTTCCGAAAAAGAAGGTGCGGTCCCTTCTTTACTCAAGGCGGGGTTAGACCACCGTTTACACCTGCCGGTTTTCCATGCGGCTTACCAATATTGGGTTGGAATGACAAGCCCTAGAGGAAGCGCCCAGGTGATTCAGGCTCAACGAGATTTTTTTGGAGCTCACCAGTATCAACGGATTGATCGGGAGCATACCGAATTCTTTCACACCAATTGGTTGGAACTATGATCGATGTAGGACTCTTATTTGCGGTATTGGGGGGCATAGCACTACTGCTTATACTGATTTTGGTGGTACGTTGGCCCGCCTTTATTTCGCTGCTCATTTCCAGTATCGTTATTGGTTTGGGGGCCGGTATGGAGCCCGCAGCGGTTTTACAGTCGATGCAAGAAGGTATGGGAAATACCTTAGGCTTTGTAGCGGTCGTTGTGGGTTTGGGGGCTATGTTCGGCGCCATTTTGGAGCAATCCGGTGGAGCTTCTGCACTTGCCCAGGGATTACTGCGTCGGTTTGGCGAACAGCGTACCTCCTGGGCTTTGATTCTGACCGGCTTATTGATTGCAATTCCCGTCTTTTTTGATGTAGCTTTTTTAATTCTTGTTCCTCTGATTTATGCTTTGCAGCGCAAATCTGGGAAGTCCCTCTTGTATTATGCCTTACCTCTATTGGCTGGCTTAGCTATTTCCCATGCCTTTATTCCGCCGACTCCGGGGCCCGTTGCTGTGGCGGATATCTTACAGGCAGAATTGGGTTGGGTTATATTATTTGGTGCCATCGTAGCGGTACCCGCAGGGATTGTAAGTGGTCGATGGTATGCTTACTACATTGCGGGAAAGATTTTTAAGGAAGCTCCTCCACTTGAACAGGAGGTTCAGGAACCGGATCGATTGCCTTCTCTGGGCTTGATTGGGAGTATTATTGGTTTTCCCATCTTACTGATCTTATCTCGAGCCCTGGTTACAGGCGCTTGGGCCGCCGACTGGGGTACTCCCGATTGGTTTTTATATTCGATCGATTTATTAGGACACCCGTTTACGGCCCTCATTTTAGCTAATCTACTAGCCTGGTACGCGTTGGGTATTTGGGGAGGATTCAAATCCGAAGAGTTGGTGAAAATTACCACCCAATCGATGGCTCCGGCTGGGGTGATTATCCTATTAACGGGCGCGGGAGGCGTTTTAAAGCAGCTATTGATCGACACTGGAGCGGGATCCATGTTAGCCGAGTATTTTGCCGGGCAGGGGATTCCGGTCTTATTATTTGCCTACTTAACCGCAGCAATCGTACGAATCATTCAAGGTTCGGCGACGGTGGCCATGATTACGGCGGCCGGATTGACGGCACCATTGCTAGCTGGCTATGGGGTCGAATCAGAACCCATGAAGGCC
>JBCDIO010000713.1:0-2701 GCA_038748815.1 Bacteroidota bacterium | reverse complement strand
GCCCCCGCTAACTCGGAGTAAGCGTGCTGATCACCGGCCGATTTAGCTACTTCCATAACTTTGCGATAGGTCGACAAGGCTTTGGCGGGTTGATCGTGCTGTTCCAGTCGTGTTACTAGGTGTGGAGCGGTGCCTACGTAGCCTGGATGGCGTTCGGTCAGTAAATGGTAGTGTTCTAACGATTTCTGATCTTCCTCCATTTTGCCGTATTCTTGAGCTAATGCAAATAATAGAAATGGGTCGTTTGGATTTTCCTGGAAGACGGTTTGTAGTTGTTCGAGTCGTTGATTGGCCATAAATTAGACGTTTTTCATGCTCAATTGGATGCGTTTACGCGAGAGGTCTACATCGACTACTCGAACCTTGACCTTTTGTTGTAATTGAACGACATCCATCGGATTTTTAACAAATCGGTTGGCCAATTGTGAAATGTGAACCAAACCGTCTTGCTTCACTCCCACATCAACAAATGCACCAAAATTGGTAATATTCGTTACGATGCCGGGTAATACCATGCCTACCTGCAAGTCCTCCATTTTGCTTACTTCTTTGGCAAATTCAAAGGCCTGGGCTTCTCCCCGGGGATCAAGTCCTGGCTTTTCTAGTTCTTGCAGAATGTCGAGAAGGGTAGGTCGCCCTACTTCTTCAGTAATATAGCGATCTAGTTTGATTTGTCCACGTAAATCTTTGGAAGCGATGAGGTCTTCGAGGCTAACACTAAGGTCTTTCGCCATCGACTCTACCAATTGGTAGCGTTCGGGGTGTACGGAGGTGTTGTCCAGGCTGTTCTTACCTTCTCTGACTCGCAAAAATCCAGCGCATTGCTCAAAGGCTTTGGCCCCCATACGTGGTACTTTCATTAGTTCCTTGCGAGAAGAGAACTGTCCTTTTTCCGAACGGTAATCGACAATGTTTTGGGCGAGGGTAGGGCCTAGGCCAGAAACGTAGGTTAAGAGGTGCTTACTAGCGGTATTGAGGTTGATACCCACGGTGTTTACACAACTTTCGACGACCCCCTGTAGGCTTTCTTTCAGTCGGGTTTGGTTCACATCATGTTGGTACTGACCGACCCCAATGGACTTCGGATCAATTTTCACTAATTCGGCCAGGGGATCCATCAAGCGACGACCAATAGAAACCGCACCGCGAACCGTAACATCGTGATCAGGGAATTCTTCCCGGGCTACCTCCGAGGCACTGTAGATGGAAGCTCCACTTTCGTTTACTAAAAATAATTGTGGCTGTCCTTCTAGTTTAGCATCCCGGAATAAACTCAGCGTTTCCCGGCCGGCCGTGCCGTTTCCAATAGCCAAAGCCTCCGCACGGTATTTATGCACCAAGTGTTGAATGGTCTGGATGGCGTCCCGACTCCGGGACTGTGGTGGATGGGGAAAGATCGTCGTGTTCTCTAGTAAATCGCCGTTTTGGTCAATGACTACTACTTTACAACCCGTTCGGTAGCCTGGGTCAATCCCTACCACTCGACATTGACCGAGAGGCGCTGCTAGAAGAAGCTGCCGTAAGTTTGTGGTGAACACCTCAATGGCTTCTGCATCGGCTTTTTCCTTAGCTAGATTGCGGAATTCCGTTTCAATGGAGGGTTCTAATAATCGCTTATAGCTATCCTCCATAGCTTCCACCAGTTGGTCCGTCGCTTTGTTATCTGCTTTGAGCAACAGCTTTTCCATCTGGTAGAGAACGTCCTCCGATTCGGGCTGAATGCTTACCCGAAGAAACCCTTCCTCTTCACCTCGGCGCATGGCGAGTAGTCGATGCGAGGGGCACTTGTTCAACGGTTCCGAAAAGTCAAAGTAGTCCCGGTACTTCGCTCCTTCTTCATCTTTACCGCGGGCTACTTTGGATTTGATGACCGCCTGCCGTTGAAATACCTGCCGGACTTTATTCCGTACCTTTTGGTCTTCGTTGATCCATTCTGCAATGATATCACGCGCTCCTTGGAGGGCTTCGGCGGGAGATTCAACTTCATCGTTGAGGAAAGTCGCCGCCCAATCATCCGGATCTCCTCCTTGTTCTTGAAAGATCTTTTTAGCGAGGGGTTCTAAGCCCTTCTCCCGGGCTACGGAAGCGCGGGTTTTCCGCTTTTTCTTGTAGGGTAGATAGATATCTTCTAGCGCAGTGGCATTAAAGGTACCTTCAATGATCTTCTTAAGATTATCGGTTAGTTTTCCCTGCTCCTCGATGGCTTTAAGAATGGTGGCTTTGCGCTTGTCCAAGTCGTCCAGCTTTTGGATCTGATTCTTGACATCCATTAGTTGAACCTCGTCCATAGAGCCGGTACGCTCCTTTCGATACCGAGCGATGAAAGGGATGGTGGCTCCTTCTTCGAGGAGTTTGGCTACACTTAAAACCTGGTTAGTTTGTAATCCGGTTTGTTGGGTAATTATGCGGAGGTGATTGGGATTCATGCACTATGTTTCTTCGTCTACAATAAGGGATGCAAAATAAGACAAGAATCAATAAGTTGGCAAAGAAATTAGTTCCTTTTCTAGGTCTAGCTTCCGGTAAAGTTGGATTTAGAAAATCCATTAAGTGGCTGGTTCAATAAAACAGATATTCTACAAATGAAGTGTAAAAAGGGGGCAATATGGGGGATTGGGTTACCGTCTACGAGCACTTACCCCGAAGTCACGGGGTTGTAGGGGCCTCCAGATGGCGGATAAATATTAAGATCGTTCGTTTC
>JBCDIO010000712.1:0-2711 GCA_038748815.1 Bacteroidota bacterium | reverse complement strand
TTTTTGGGTTTAGCCCAAGTAAGACCTGTGAGGCCAAAGTCTTTTGAGTTGATCGTCGAATTAAAGAACACGCTCCATTTACTATAAACAAAGGTTGAGTTCCCAGTCCAAACAATTGATTAAGTGATGGACTCCAATTTAAAGTCAGGTCGAGGCTCCCCCTTTCCAACACATCCCGAACGTTTCGCTGGGTCAGAATGGGTTGTCGTTTAAGAAAGAAGCAGGCGGCTAGACTAGACCTTTTATTAGTATCTATAGTGAGAAGCGGACGCGGTCCGCTTCTCAAGTTATTCGCATTCATAATTGGTACAGTTTTAGGGACCTATTTACTAGTCGGTTCGGAAGTCGACTATTTCAAGAGTATCATCCCCACTAGATGGCATTCCATTGCGGCTTGTCTGATTGGACGACGGAGGACCCGATGGAGGCTTTTGTCGGGAGGTATTTTCTCGGCTTGATTCAATTTCGTACCGGAAGTGATCAATTTCCAATTCTTCTACCTCTTGACTTGGTGGCCCTTCCCGGTGGGGAGGAGCAGGGGTATCGACATCTCCTGGAGGATTGCCAGGGCGGTCCTCTATCTGTGGAATTTCATAGGTCCTAATTCGGACTACTCCTTCCGCCTCAGGGTGAGGAACGGATACCATAATCGGCCCATTACCAAAGGTGTTTTGCCATGGTCCGGTCCATGCCATGCCAGGCGTAAAAATACTTCCCTTCACAATGACTCGAACTTGATATTTATAGAAAGAACGCATGCTTAGGTCTTCCGTATAAATCGCCCAGGATCGAGGGGTTTGTTGATCTTCAAAACCCCAGGAAAATTTCACTGGAGCAAAATCAGTCAGATCCTCTCCATTCTCGTCGATCGCCTGAAAAGTTACCTCCACGTTTTGCCTGGCATTCTCCAACTCGACATCCAGACTGATGGGCCCTACGGCAATACGTTCCGCATCTTCAGCCCGGACCTCCAGTGTAATATCGTTTGTTGGCGTCCCATTGATTCCTTCGTCCAACTCAATGACGTTACTAGCGATCTGTACCCGGTTATATGGATCCTCTAAGGCACTTGGAGGTTCTAAGAGGTGTACCTTCCGTTTAATAAAAGTGGTATCAGATGTCCAGTCAGCAGGAGGATTGGCCACGTCTGATTCCTGCTTCTGGGTCATCCCAAAGTTCCAGGAAGTATCATCTGGGTCCGTCTTTTGAAAAGGACGCCCCACCCACATCAACTGACCTTGAGTGTTGGGATAGCCAATTTGTGCTGAAAGGAAAGCAACAGCCGGCCCATTTAACCCTACCGGCTTAATGATACGAGCCATTTTGCGCGGCCAATCGTCTAGAAAGACCGTGGTGAAGTATTTACGTTCGTCTTCGGGATTGGCTTGAATTTGATCGTATAAGCCTTCCATAGAACTGCTAATGACATGCTCTTGCAAATACGCTACTTGCCGCCTTTCATCGACTTTTAAATTCACGCTAGTTCTATCGCGCCGTACCTTCAGAGAAACACCTGCCCCAAACAATCCGAACAATCCACCTCCTCCGGAGGCTTCCGCTGCTTCCACTTCGGGGGCGGGAGGATCAAAAATGATTTGCTTGGCCTTATCCATAAACTTTTGCAAGATGAGATCAGATCGTTTTTCGATCATTTCGACAATCCGCTCCCCGTTGGGAATAGTCGCATCGATTTTCAGGTCTACTACGATATCTCCATTGGCTCGCAATGTATTGAACTCCGCTTCGATATCTTTTTTAAACCACAAATAGCGTCCGGAACCAGCAGTAGAAAAGTGATTAAAGATACGGTCCCAGTTGCCCTGAATGGAAAGTTCAATTTGTGGTGTCCAAAACTTCACTTGCAATGCTTGTTGCACCGTGATGGGAGAGTAGGCCCCATGGAAAGATTCCCAAAGTACCGCTGTAGGGTAGGCACCTAATAAGGCTGTATAGGCATTTTGCCCAGTAGGATCAATAGACCCAGCACCTTCTCCTTGCATTTTCCAAAACCAGGGATCTAGGTTACTCCGCGTTTTAATCTTTGGTAGCTCCGTAAACGGAATAGATTTCCGCTTATTACGATTTCTGAATCCACGATCCCGTAAAAGAGACTCTACCCCACCTCGCCGTGCAACCAGTCCTCGCGGGCCATTTCCTGTATTACCGGGTTCTGTGTCTTCAGCAACTGCGGGAACACTTCCGTCAGATAGCGGAGAAAGATTCGAAACGGAGGTGGTGTTTGAAGTAATGATGACGGGACGAAAAATGGGCTTACGATTCCCACGGATACCCCAAAAATGATCGGTAGAACCCGTAAATCGTTCTGTGATCTTTTTCTGGGTTTCCTCCAATACCGCATCCGGTGGAGCAGCTGTCACGGTAAAGGCCAGAATACCTCCGGCAACTTCGCGCTTTTCGTCCTCGTTCATACCAACGGTGGATTCACCAGATTGAACCCCGGCAAAACGAGTCATACTAAATAGTAAGTCACCGTCTTCTTGGTCATTTTTCCGTGCGATTTCAAGCCTTGTTGGTAACCAATAAAAAACGGGATCTTTTCCCGCCTGCTGAAGAGCATGGTTATTTACATCGGGATAATAGATCAGCTCATATCCACTTTCGCTAATCGGTTGTTGGCCTCCTGCAACGGTAGGCCCTGCTGCCATAACTGCCATACATATATTGTTTGGTGATTAAGGGGGATCCTGAAG
>JBCDIO010000711.1:0-2713 GCA_038748815.1 Bacteroidota bacterium | reverse complement strand
TTATTGTTGATCGGTGATGTAAAGCTGAAGTACGTAGTTTTTGTGCTTGTCCTTATCGATTTAATCGGTATTGCGAATTTGAGTAACACAGGGGGGCGCATTGCCCATTTGGGAGGTGCTATGATGGGATTTCTATTCGTCTGGCAATTGCGTAATGGGCGAGACCTTTCTGTCAATGTTAATAAGATTCTTGACTCTATAAGCGGCTTTTTTACCAACTTATTTCGCCGAGATGATCGTCGTCCTAAAGTAGTTTACAGGAACCCTAAGGCGGATAAAGAACGCAAAGGGAATAAGCGCAACCCTCGGGGGAATCGAAAATCGGATGCGGTAGACCAATCTCATCAGGAACGCTTGGATGCGATTTTGGAAAAAATTAAGAAGACAGGTTATGATAACCTAACCGAGGAAGAGAAAGAATTCTTATTTAACGCCAGTAAGAAGTAAACATGCCCGATGGTCAAGAAAGCGCTTCGCTGGGGTAATCTATTGCTGATTCTCCTGACATTACTTACGTATTTGTCCCCCTTTATTGACCCACAAGACTTCTGGCCAATGGCCTTATTAGGCCCCTTGTTTCCTTGGCTTTTGTTATTTAACCTGCTGTTTGCCTTCCTTTGGCTCTTTTCCAAAGACCGTTACTTCCTAATGTCTTTAGCTTGTCTGATATTGGGTTCTGGCTATATTCAAACCTTCATCGGGTTAGCAGGGGTGTCTAAAAGTACCCCAAGGGCACATCAGTTTTCTATTCTTTCTTATAATGTATATGGCCTTCGTTCCTTGCCGAATAAAGGAAAGACCACCCGTGGGAAGGATGATCGAGAGTATGTAGCGTTTCTCGACCGTGAAATGAGGCCTTTGGATCTTTGGTGTGTGCAAGAAAGCAACAATTATCTGTGTCCTACCCACGCGAGGCACTTAGAACTACCCCATCAGTTTTCGGAACGCTATCAACAAACAGCTATATTTTCTCGCTATCCCATTCTGTCCCGTGGAGAGTTTGATAAATCGGAAGGTAGAAATCAGTCGGTATGGGTCGATATCGATGTGGATGGGGTGACTATCCGAGTTTACGCCATTCACCTTTCTTCCACCAGAATTAGTACTACTACCCAACGCCTTGCCGAGACTGGGGATCTACAAGAAAAAGAGACTTGGCGCGACATTCGTTCGGTTATAGGTTCGTATAAAAGGGCTAGCCAACGAAGGGCTAAAGAAGCGGAAGAATTTGCCGAGCACATAGCCCAAAGTCCTTATCCTGTGATTGTTTGCGGTGATCTGAACGAAACCCCCGTTTCTTTCGTTTACCGCACTATACGAAATTCCCGATCGCTACAAGACGCCTTTGCCCAGGCAGGGACTGGCTTGGGTACGACTTACGCAGGTGTAATTCCTGCTCTACGTATCGATTTTATTTTAGTTGATCCCTTTTTTCAAGTACGGAATCATGAGATTCGAAGGGTCTTATATTCTGATCATTATCCGATTTCAGCGGTCATTGAATGGGGAGAGGAAGTTAAAGAATGAGGCATTAAATATCCTTTACATTCGGATAAAATTGGCTTACCTTTGCCGCCATATTTTTTTCATTTCTATACAAGAACCGCGGATTTTTCCCGAATTATTTCGTTATGGAATCGCAATTGCAAGTTTACAACAGTCTAAATCGCAAGAAAGAGGTTTTCACGCCCTTAGTCGAAGGGTACGTTGGTATGTACGTATGTGGACCTACTGTTTACAGCAATGTGCATTTGGGGAATTGTCGCACCTTCGTCAACTTCGATCTTATTTATCGCTATCTCCAACATCTAGGTTATCGGGTACGCTACGTACGCAACATTACGGACGTTGGACACCTGGAAGGAGACGCCGATATTGGTCGGGAAGATAAAATCTCCAAACAAGCTCGCTTATTACAGAAAGAGCCAATGGAGATTGCCCAAGAATATACGCTTGGTTTTCATAAGATGATGGACATCTTTAACACCCTTCCGCCGAGTATTGAGCCAAGAGCTACTGGCCACATTTTAGAGCAGATCGAAATGGTTCAAAAAATCATCGATAATGGCTACGGGTACGAAAAGAATGGGTCTGTCTATTTCAATACACGAAGATTTTACGAAGATCACCAAAATTATGGTCAGCTTTCTGGGCGTAAGATTGATGAGTTGTTGAATGAAACACGGGATGATCTTAAAAACCAAGGCGAGAAAGAAAACCCTACAGATTTTGCTATTTGGATCAAAGCGGACCCCTCTCACTTAATGCGTTGGGATTCTCCTTGGTCGGTAGGATTTCCAGGCTGGCACCTAGAATGCTCAGCAATGAGCACCAAGTACTTAGGAGAAACCTTCGACATTCACGGGGGCGGAAATGATTTGAAATTTCCACACCATGAGAATGAGGTAGCTCAGAATTATGGTGCTTGCGGTTGCACACCGTCTAGATACTGGCTACACGCCAATATGCTATTGATGAACGGGAAGAAAATGTCGAAGAGCGATGGAAATAACATCACCCCTGGAGAGTTGTTTTCCGGTGAAAGTAATCATATTTCCAAAGGGTACTCGCCGATGGTAATTCGCTTCTTCATGTTACAGTCTCACTACCGTTCTACCCTGGACTTGACCGATGATGCCCTGCTAGCGGCAGAAAAAGGATACCATCGATTGATGGAGGCTAACCGCACTTTGGAAGATATGCAGCATCCAGG
>JBCDIO010000710.1:0-2716 GCA_038748815.1 Bacteroidota bacterium | reverse complement strand
GGAAAGCCCCTCGGGCTTGCCCAATTGGTATATAGCTTAGTTCTTATCGTTGCGACCCTGCTCCTTAATTTTTCCCTCAGCCAAGCTCTGCTGGGAAAAATGCATGGAAACCCCTATTCTTGATCTTTTCAGGAGTCGGAATCCTGCATTTTCTACGAGTACGGGTAAAAATATATGATCATCAGCATTGGGCGTTTTACCCTATGGATTTAGGTTTGTTTCTGCAAGATGCTGGTTTTTCTCTCTGGGTCTCCTTACTGTTTTGGGAATTATACTATCTCCTTTTTCAGAACCGCCAATAAGCTTGTCGCCCTTTGGGCAGCCCGGCTTTTATACCTTGGTATTCTCCTGATCTAAGAAGTGGAGTTGTATATTGTTGAAGAACCTAAATGGCTACAAATGATGCGCAAGAACCAACGATCTCTTTTGATCCTCTGCTTTATGGCAACTTCCTTAATAAGCCTCTCGGCCCAAAATGTCAAAGTATTCATTCTGGCCGGCCAATCCAATATGCAGGGACATGGCGACATCGAACCCGAAGATATCTTCGGCACACTTTCCCATTTTATGGCCAACGATGGCTCGGGCATGTTTGACCATATTCAGAATCCCAATGGAACCTGGGCAACCCGCGACGACGTCTGGGTGCGCTACGATCACGAAAACGGAAATCTACTAGCGGATCGCTTAGCCGTGGGGTACGGCGGCTGGATCGGACAGATTGGCCCGGAACTAGGATTCGGACACTTGATCGGCGAATACTGTGAAGAGCAAGTCCTACTGGTAAAAACCTGTTGGGGTGGTAAGAATTTGGCCGTCGATTTTCGGCCACCAAGTTCAGGGGGCGCCGTAGGTCCCTATTACACCCAGATGGTCAATGATGTGAATGCCGCTATGGAAAATATCGCTTCAGAATTTCCGGGTTATAGCGGCGGGGAGATAGAAATCGCCGGCCTTTGCTGGTTTCAAGGTTGGAACGATGGGGAGGAAGATGCCTACTTGCTAGAATACGAAGAGAATTTGAAGAATCTTATCATGGATCTACGCACGGAGTTCAATACCCCGGATCTGCCCGTGGTCGTTGGCCTTACCGGAAATGGCGGCTTCGATATTTGGCAGAACGATCTGTGGGTACAAAGCCTCCAAACCATTCTGGTACCGGCACAAATTGATGCAGCAGAATACGCCGGTTTTACCAATGTAACCTACGCGGAGACTCGCGGATTCCACCGCGATGAAAACGTTTCTCCAGAATCAGCCATTCATCACTGGAATAACAACGCGGAGTCTTACCTACGAATCGGTCACGAAATGGGCCTGCGCATGTTGGAACTGCTCGATCAAAATAGTACCTCTACCTTAGAGATCGAGGAATCGAATATTCGGATATTTCCGAGTCCAGCCGCCGAATTCATTCAAGTAGAAGGGCTGCCCACTTCTTCGAGCATCCACATTCTTAATCTGGATGGACGTTTA
This sequence comes from Bacteroidota bacterium, assembly GCA_038748815.1. GTDB lineage: Bacteria > Bacteroidota > Bacteroidia > Chitinophagales > Saprospiraceae > JBCDIO01. The sequence goes on along the minus strand of JBCDIO010000710.1, from coordinate 1,240 downwards.
GTGAAACAAGTGAATGACATTTCAAATCGAGAAGAGATAGGGATTACGGAGCTACCTTCTGGCATGTACTTCACCGAATTATTAGACGCCTCTGGCAATCGGATAGCCACCGGGAAGTTCATTAAGGAGTAAATATTGTAATTAGTAAACGTACAGATTGGAGGTTATCCGCTGGCCACCGTCTATCTATTGGCGGCTTTATGGTAGTATCAGCCCAACAACATCGAAAATCTTAACTCTTAGAGAAGGATGAACAGGCAAATACGGCTAATCTTCTTCTTACTAATTCTTGCCGCTTGTGGAAATGCCCCCGAGCAGAAAACCATTACCGTACCCGCTGTGGAGATGGAGAAAGAACGACAGGCTCTGGTCGATACCTTCGTTTTTAAGGAAGAATACATCGCCCATCACTTCGATTTCCCGGTGGGTAAGCCCAATGCGAAAGGCTATTACAATGCCCAAGGATTTACCGTCAATGGCCATCTTGGCGATGATTGGAATGCGGTGACGGGGGGCAATACGGATTTAGGGGATCCTATCTATGCCATTGCGAATGGCTACGTAAAATTTGCCGCGAACTTCTTCGGTGGTTGGGGGAATGTAATCCGGGTGGACCATCAATTACCTGATGGCCAAAGCATCGAATCCCTCTACGCGCACTGCGATACCATTCTGGTAAAAAAAGGCGATTGGGTACAACGCGGTCAGCAGATTGGTACCATTGGCAATGTAGGTGGTTTGTACTTAGCTCATTTGCACCTGGAGGTCCGAGATAGTACCAATATGTCTATTGGCTTTGGCTACGCGGATCAAGTAGAGGGATATCTGGATCCCACCCGGTTTATTGAAGAACACCGTTGAACTGGACACGCCGACAGCAATCAAACGCTAAGCTGGTGGAGAAGGAGGTCATAGACGTAGAAAAAATGCCGATCTATATAGAATTTTCCTTAAATACGGTTGGTCTTGTAACCTCGGACTGTGTTCTTACGTCCAGGTAAGGGAAAATCCTAGCAAGGGATTTTCCCCAACTTTTTACGTTCGTTACGAGCATGTTTGGGAATTGAGTCTTAGGCGAAATCGAGGAAATTTTATGCTGGATAAGGCATGAATGAACGAACCCAAGGGGCAAATCACTAGGTGATTTGAGTGAATGAACCGCGAAGCGGGAGGGTGGCCCAAAATGCCATAGTATCAGCGCCCCGAGTGCTCGGGGTTAACGCCATACAGGATAAAATTT
>JBCDIO010000709.1:0-2725 GCA_038748815.1 Bacteroidota bacterium | reverse complement strand
ATAATAATTACAAAATGATTCCCTAACAATATAAATCACCTAAAATGGTAGCATCCATTCATGATCAATTGGCTAGCATCAGCACTTCGCTAAGAGCCTTTTCATTAAAATTGACGGGGAATAATGCCGACGCTGACGACTTATTCCAGGATACTGCTTTGCGAATCATGGCCAACGCGGACAAATACCGTGAAGGAACCAACTTCAAAGCATGGGCAGTAACTATTATGCGTAATATTTTTATCAATAACTACCGGAAGAAAGTACGCCGGGGTACGATCCTAGATCAAACGCCCAACAATTATTACATAAATTCCGGAGATGTTACGGTAAGCAATGAAGGCGAATCCAACGCTTCTTATAAAGAATTGCTAAAAATGGTTAGTAGTTTGCCCGAAGAATTTAAGGAGCCTTTTTGGATGGCTTACAAAGGATACAAATACGATGAAATTGCCGAAGAATTAGATGCTCCGCTCGGAACGATTAAGAGTAGGATCTTTTTCGCCCGTCGCAAGTTGCGGAAGATGTACGAAACGGCAACACAAGAACGAGCATAATCAGCAAGGAAGTTTTTCATGCTTAAAGCCATTCGCCTCCGGCGGATGGCTTTTTTTGTCCGCTTCATACCTCTTTTATCACCGCATTATCATGTAGCTCATAACTAATTAGGAATCCGTGTGTTTATCCTCTTTATACCCTCACATGCAGTTAGAAAGCCCTCCGCAAAAAGACGAATTATTTTACTAGACAAACCACACAAAAATTTCTTTCAGCCGTTGTGCCGGTGGAACAAAACTTTAATAGGCAACGCTTGTTTGTATAATAGTTTTACTATCAAGTTTAAGAGCTAGACCATGCAATTACGTCCATTACAGCGGTTTTCCCGCTTACTCAGACTCGACAAAAAAGACTTAGTCTACTTATATCTATACTCCATTTTTGCTGGGTTAATCGCATTAACACTACCATTAGGCATCCAGGCTATCATTAACATGATTGCTGCCGGTGCTCTCAATACTTCCTGGGGTATTCTACTAGCCATGGTAACGATTGGTACTGCCTTGACGGGTATTCTGACAATCATGCAAATAAGCATTACGGAGACCTTACAAAGACGAATCTTTGTCCGATCCTCTTTTGAATTTGCTTATCGAATCCCACGCCTACGGGTAGAATCCCTAAATGGATCTTATGCTCCAGAGCTGGTCAATCGTTTCTTTGATACTCTAACGATCCAGAAAGGAATCCCCAAATTGCTGATCGATTCCCTGACCGCCGTTTTGCAGATATTCTTTGGGCTGATCCTCCTTTCTTTTTATCACCCTTTCTTCGTTTTCTTCGGCCTAGCCCTCGTTATCATTGTGCTGGCAATTCTTTTTATCACAGGTCGGGGTGGTATGAAAACAAGTTTGAAGGAATCCAAACAAAAATATGCTGTCGCCTACTGGTTAGAAGAGATTGCGCGGGCGATGAACACGTTCAAACTCGCTTGCCCTTCTGGACTTGCATTACGGAAAACCGATGAGAAAGTGCAGGGCTATTTATCCGCACGGAAGAATCACTTCCGCGTTTTGTTGGTACAATATAGCAGCATGGTGGCCTTCAAAACGGTGATTACCGCGGCGCTTTTGATCCTTGGTAGCTTACTAGTGGTGCAAAATCAGATTAACCTAGGTCAGTTCGTAGCCGCTGAGATCGTCGTTTTACGGATTCTTTCTTCGGTAGAAAAACTAATCTTCAGCTTCGAGACGGTTTATGATGTATTAACCGGTTTGGAGAAAATTGGTGGTGTAATGGATATTCCTCTGGAACAAGACCCACCGAATGCCGACCGCTCGGCCATCAATGGTCAGGGTCTGGACATTGAGATCAAAGACCTTAACTATACCTACCCAAAAAATGTAGCACCTAGCTTGCGAGATCTAAACGTTCGCATTAGGCCTGGAGAAAAGGTAACAGTAGTCGGTACTAAAGGCTCTGGAAAGTCTACTCTACTGAGGATTCTGAATGGAAACTTACAAGAATATAGTGGTGCTTTCAATATTAATGGGGTTCCCATGATCAATAGTTCGCTCGATAAATATCGAGACCATATTGGTGTATTTACCGATCAAGAAGATATTTTCCGAGGTAGCGTGTACGATAATATTTCGCTTGGCGACCGCAGCATCACGATGGAAAACGTCGTAGCCGGCTGTCAATCGTTGGGTATCGCCGACTACATTGAGCAACTACCTAATGGATACTTCACAAACCTTCTACCAGGAGGTAGTAACCTGCCCTCCAACTACGTAACCAAGATTATTCTGGCTCGGGCTATTGCCAGTAAGCCAAGTATCATCTTGATGGAAGACCTGTTAAGTGGATTAACCCAAGGTGAGCACGAACGAATCATCAACCTGTTGACGGCCCCAGAACAGCCCTGGTCTTTGTTCATTATTTCTAATGATCGAGAAATCGCCAACAAAACAGATCGGGTAATCCTGATGCGGGATGGTCAAATTATTCATGACTTACCACAAGAGGAAGCTCGCTTCTTAGCCGATTTCCAAAGTATTGTACGACCAGCCGAATCACCGGCAAGTGTTTTTCAATTATCGAACCAATAAACAGATTCTAAATCATGCTAAATATTTCGGAAAACACCGTTCGAGGTCAAATCCTAGAGGATGATTTTGATTCTTTTGGCAACGTAAAATCGTCCCGCGGCTCTCAAGTTTTTGCT
>JBCDIO010000708.1:0-2727 GCA_038748815.1 Bacteroidota bacterium | reverse complement strand
TTTTTATTTCCCATCAGGATGTCTAAGGCATCCGAAAAGGTCATTGCCGTAATAGCATCCTTAAAGATTGGGGCCGCCTTTTTAGCGGCGTCTTCTGCCCCTCGATTAATCTTTTCCAGTAGAATTTCTTCCACTTGGGTAAAGCCAGGTACATTTTGCAATTTATCGGTAATCTTCCGAGCCTCGGGGGGTAGTAAGATTTTATAGGCTGACTTGTAATATCCGTCCGTAGCCGATAATTTTTGGGCACCTTCGTTGATTCCAAATTCTAGGGCTTGCTTGAGGCCCTTGGCAATTTCGGCGGTGGTTAGCCCTTGTTCGGTATCCAATACGGTACCGAGCGCTTGCTGCAGGGCCGCAGGATCACAGGCAACCAATTGGAAAGAAAGGAGAAGTAAAAGAAATTTTTTCCACATGATAGGTAGCGTTTTGATGGTAGAATGTTGACGTGGTCATTGGTTGATTACGACGACAAAGTAACGCGACAAGTCTCACTTTACCTGTTAGAAAAATGTTATTCTTTGCCAATTCCCGGAATTTCCTGCATTAGACCTCTCCTAAATAGTATTGGATGCACTGTTTACATAGGCAGTTTCGGCCAAATTGCAGGCGGAGATTATCGAGGGTCCCTTGATCGAGTTGAGTATCCATGCACCAGCAAGTGCGGTCGCCATAACATAAAAGCGGACGATTACAACGGCCGCATTTTTTCTGAAAATTACCATCTACTTCAATAACCGCCTTAGCGACGGGGCCGCCCAGGGGGGGCTGAATTTTTTGGACCCGAATGGTCATTTCCTTGATATTGCTAAACTGGTGTTTGAGGCGTAAGGCAATCCGTTCAGCAACGGTTTCAATCAACTTTGAGGAATGCTTCATACTGGTCTTACAGATCAGGTAGATCGTCTCGTAGTTGACGGTTTGGCTAAGATCATCTTTCACGGCCGCTTTTTCTACGGCCACATCCATCAGTACATCAACAATGTATTTCCCCCCTAAAATCTGCTCTTCTTTATAGAAACCATGGTAGGCATAAAACTCCATTCCTTCTAAAGCGATCTTCGCCATAATCCCGATTTTTTGTAAAGAACGATATTTAATTGGTCATTTTATAGTAGCATATCCACTCGCCCCCAAAACATTAAATAGGAATACGTACTTTTGCCTTGACAAATAAATGCGGCTAAAAAAGGTTTAAAAAAGCCGTTTCATACTGACCTAACCAACAAGCTAAATACGATCCTATGGTTGATAATCAGAATGGCACTACAGCAACGGTTCATACCCGTCGTGCGAAGGAAGATCCTTATCAGCATCATGACTATTATCTAATGGACGAACTTCTAAACGAAGACCACCTACTAGCTCGCGATGCCGTGCGTACGTGGGTAAAACAAGAGGTAAGTCCCATTATTGAATCCTATTCAGAAAAGGCCGAATGCCCAGCCCATCTATTTAAGGGCTTAGCAGAAATTGGTGCCTTTGGCCCAAGCCTTCCAGTCGAGTATGGCGGAGGCGGCATGGATGAAATCGCCTACGGTGTGATCATGCAAGAATTGGAGCGTGGAGACTCTGGAATTCGTTCTATGGCTTCGGTGCAAGGCTCTTTAGTGATGTACCCGATCTACAAATTTGGATCGGAAGAACAGCGCAAAAAATACCTTCCTAAACTAGGAAGTGGCGAATTTATCGGTTGCTTTGGTCTAACTGAACCCGATCACGGCTCCAACCCCGGGGGTATGATCACTAACATCAAAGATGACGGTGATGCTTACATTCTGAACGGAGCTAAAATGTGGATCACGAACTCTCCAGTTGCCGATATCGCCGTGGTATGGGCTAAAGACGAAGAAGGAAAGATCCGAGGGGTCATTGTGGAGAAAGGAATGCCCGGTTTTTCTGCACCAGAAATTCACGGCAAGTGGAGCTTACGCGCCTCCATCACTGGCGAACTAGTTTTTGAAGACGTACGGGTTCCTAAAGAAAATATCCTTCCAAATGTGAAGGGATTAAAAGGTCCATTGTCCTGTCTTTCTAAGGCGCGTTATGGAATTGCTTGGGGAGCCATTGGTGCTGCCTTAGATTGCTACGATTCGGCCTTGCGCTATTCTAAGGAGCGTGAGCAGTTCGGAAGACCAATCGGTGGATTCCAGTTGACGCAAAAGAAATTGGCGGAAATGATTACAGAGATTACCAAGGCCCAATTGTTGACCTGGCGCTTAGGATCCTTGGCTAACGAAGGACGGGCTACCCCCGCTCAGATCTCTATGGCCAAGCGAAACAATGTACATATGGCCCTGGAAATTGCCCGCGAAGCACGGCAAATCCACGGTGGTATGGGAATCACTAATGAATACCCAGTGATGCGTCACATGATGAATCTAGAGACCGTCTTGACCTACGAAGGAACCCACGATATCCACCTTCTAATTACAGGAATGGATGTCACTGGCTTAAACGCATTCAAATAAGCAACTATTCCCCCGGCGGGGAATGGCTTTTACAAGATCTTAGAGAAATAGGGTTTGGGGGCCTGTGAAGAGCTTCCGAACCCTTGCTATATCACAGACCTTTTTCAGGTTCTCATTTTTTTAGCCCAAAGTGTGGACCAAAATGCTTTTTTTTTCGTTAATTATTGGGAGCTTCATGCATCCTTTCAGACAAAACGAAAAGGCTTAGAAAGTATTCCTCTTTTTCTTTCTACAGCTTCTACCCAAGAAAGTCCAA
>JBCDIO010000707.1:0-2728 GCA_038748815.1 Bacteroidota bacterium | reverse complement strand
TTTTTAGACCCCGTAATAAAAAATCTTTCTCCTGGATGAATGGCAAGCGTAGTTACGGAAGAGCGATGCGCCGAATAGGTCTTTTCTAATTTTCCAGTCAGAAGATCCCACCGCTTTACCTCTCCGTTCTCAGCTCCCGCTAAAAGGTATGCTCCATCGCTACTGATAGCAATGGTATTAACGGTTGTATATGCTGGAAAGGCTCGGGACACAAATACGGTATCCACCCTTGAGATTAAGTTGTTGTTATTTTCTGAAAAAATCGTATCTATAGCAGTCGCTATACGAATCTCTTCATCTAGTATTTCACGATCGAATTCGCTATTATTGACCGTCCATTTCCGGATGGAGCCATCTTCCAAGCCAGCGTATAGATGTGGAAGGGTCGGATGGAAGGCCAATGAAAGGGCCTTGGTATAATCGGAAGTTCTAAGGGTGTTGATATGTATACCCGATTTTGGATTAATGATCTTTATCTCATCACCAGTCATTGATACGGCTAATAATTGTTGGCTTGAGTCTGGGTGCTCTGCCATGGCCAAAATCTTATTATCTAGAGAAATCGATTTGGGACTATTATCGGCCGGATAATTCCAGGATCGGACCGTCTGATCTTGAGACACCGAAAGAACCTGATTGTCTTGCTCTTGCAAGCCTAATGCTAAGATAGAACCTTGATGTCCATTAAACGTCTTGATCAAAGAGCCATCTTGGTGCCAAAACGATATTGTATTATCACTTGCCCCAATTAAAATACGATTACCATCTTCACTGAACGAAATCGTTTTCAGAGGAAGAGAATGCCCAGACAATCGTTGTATTCCTTCTCCGTTTAGGTAGTTGATGATCTGACAATCTCCGGAGCCTAGTCCAATCGCCATTTGCGATCCGCGAGGGCTGAAAGACAGACAAGTTATTGGAGTCGCAGTATTAATGGTTCGAAGTTGATACCCGCTATGATAGTCCCACAAAATCAATGTTTGATCTTCTGAACCACTCACTAAAAAGTCCTCTTCTGGGTTAAAGGAAAGAACGTTGATGCCTTGGGTATGCTCGGTAAAAACATGTAAAATCGAGTCCCTTTCCAGGTCCCAGATGCGGATCACATGATCGGCGGAGGCTGTAGCGGCAACTGTTCCACTTTTGTTGATTGCAATGGCATGAATGGGGATTTTCCCGGGCATAGTAAAGGACTTTAACGTGGCCCCTTGTTCATCCCGAAGAATCATTTTTCCGTCTAGACCGCCAGTAACTATACGTTGGTCGTTTTGGCTACTAGCAAGGCATCTAATGGCTCTGCTGTGACCTAAAAGCTTGAATAAAAGTTTTCCGGAGCTAATACTCCAAATATACCCGTTCCCACTTTGGTGACCCGAAATGACTTTATCTTCTACGCTTGTAAATTGAGCAGCAGTTAGTGGATCACGGTGATGAGCGTACTTGGTCTTTAATTGCTGATTTTTAACATCCCAAACCTGTAGGCTATTATCCTGTGAACAGGATAATAGATAGTTTGAATTAGGCAAAATAGCCAGCTTATTTACCGGTCCCAAATGCCCCTTAAGTGGTGAGCCGACTGCTTTTCCCGTATCCGAATTCCAAACGATGATTTCCTGGTCTTCTGACCCGGTAATAAGGAGATTGGTATTAGGTAATTCGATGGCTGAAAGAACCGCTCCCTGATGCCCCACAAAAGACCGAACAAAACGACCAGAGTTTAAGTCCCAGAGGATCGCCAATCCATCTTTAGAGGCAGACACAAACTGATTCCCGTTCTGCAAGAAATCGATTTGGTGGACCCAATCCTGATGGCCGTAGAAAAAGTATTCTATTTGGTTGGTTATTAAGTGGATTAGTGAGATTTTTCCATCTATGCCGCCAGCTAATAGATGTTCGCCATTCGGAGAAAAGCGTAGACAAGAAATACCGTTTAATTTGGGGTTGGAGGGCATAATTCGATTTACCTCAATTCCCGAGTTGATGTCCCAAAAAATGATATTCTGATCTTCACCAATAGACGCAAATTGCTGACCATTGGGCGAGAGAGCAAGGTCGTAGATTGGACCAATATGCCCGGTAAGGGTCTGTAAAAGGATACCCGAGTTGATATCCCATAAACGAATGGTGGCATCTTTGGAAGCGGTAATAACCTTAGTTCCATCGGTACTAAACAAAGCCTTGATAATCGGTCCGGTATGCCCTCGGTAGCGCTGGATAACTTCGCCTTCTTCAATCTTCCAAAGCAAGACTTCTCCGTCTTGACCACCGGTTAAGGCTAAGTTGTCAAAAGGGCCGGTTTCTACGGTTAATATCTCGCCTACAGTAAAGGTGACGGCTTTTTGGTGGAGATCATTGTTAATCCATCGTTTAACCAAGTTTTTTCGAGTTAATTCCACCCCGTAATTTTCGTAGGCATAATTGGAAAGTTGTAGGCTAAGATTGGGATTTGTTTCGGCTAGGTTTTCTGCTAATAAGGAGGTACTCAACGCTTCACTAGAATATCCGAGTAGGGTGGCCAGGGAGTCTGATAGTCGACTGGCTCTTTGGGCATTTTCTTCGGCTAGTAAAGAACGTTGCAGGGCGGTTTGGGTAGTCTGTAACGATACTTGAAGGGCTCTTTGGGTTTCTTCCAGTTTTTCGTTTGATTCATGTAAATCACTATTAGCTCGCTCGGTTACCTTAACGGAGCGTTCTAGAGAAAGTTGGGTGGCTTTGTTGATCTGGTTTA
>JBCDIO010000706.1:0-2733 GCA_038748815.1 Bacteroidota bacterium | reverse complement strand
TTGGGGTGCTTTAGTAAAGTAAAACCTGTTCGTAATAAACGGCTCCTTCTCCATTACTAACAGCTACAAAGTAAACCCCGTGGGCCAAAGCAGTAATTGGAATTCTCCAATCCACCTGCCCTGCCGCAATGGTGAATTGTTGTACAGCCTGCCCTAAGCCATTATAGATAATACCCGAATGGGGCTCTTGCAATGGTACCTCTCGATGGAGGTTAATGATCTCAGTAGCCGGATTGGGGAATATGGAGAATGAATAACTAGCGTCGTATTCCTCTTTGCCAAGATTGGGCCCCAGTTTAATGGCTTCTAAATTGATTTCTCCCGTGAAGGGCCCTTCTTTTTGTAGGAGTAGTCGATAATTCTTTTCCGCAATGGCATGCAGATTGGAGGGTAGGCTACCCTGCCCACATTGCTGTAATTGAAGGTTTTCACAATCCCCCGAAAACAGACTCCAATAAATCTCTGATTCGTGCTCGACTTGCAGCCGATAATGTGCCCCGGTTCCATCGAACCTCAACCAAATAGAGTACAGGTCTCCTTGGGCACAAGTTTGAGGATCTACGGGATACGAAAGGTACTTCTCGGAATCAGGGATTTGATAAACGACAGACTCCGCTATCCCACCACTCCAAAGCTCGTTCACCGTCTTAGGAAAGATACAGCCATCACCAAGATTTCCATAGAATCGATTGATCCGTTCGTTAGAGCCTTCTTTCTCCGTACTAATAGCCATTATTTCTCCTGTTCCCGACAACTGGGGAATTATGTGACTGAGAGAAAAGGGGGCATTCGTTTCATAAATTCTAGGCCCTATCGCCTTCCACTCTTGCCCGGTCCAAAAGGCTTTCTGAATATAGTATCCTACTGAATACCCTGCAGTATCTACACTCCTTCCGCTAAACAAAATATGGGTTCCTCCAGTGGCAATATTTGCGTATTGGCCAAGATGCCTTGACTCAGAAGTACCCTCTATCAGGTTACCTCTTTGCTGCCAACCATCTTCGGATTCGTACCATACTCCAACCCCTCCTCCATTGTAGATGACCGATCCATCGGCTTGAACGACAGTTCTAACGGGATTACCGATAATAACCGAAGAACCATCGGTAGCTAAGTCCATGACCGGAGAGAGCGTACTAGGAAATTCTTGATAGTTAAAAATAATTTCCGCCGTTAGAATCCATTCGTTTAAAGTGGCATCATAGTCGTAGATGTAACACTCCTGGGTCAAAAACATGTATTCCTCCGCATAGGTAGCCAAGGCAATGCGATTCCCACTGGCGTCCATATCAATTAAGCCACCCACTGGGTGCCCCGGATCTTTACCATAAATCGTTTGTCCTTTTGGTGCCCATCCTTCAAGCTCGTCGTCCCAATGAATCACTTTGACCACCCCGGACCAACTTTGATAATCTTTTCCCAAAAGTAGGGTCTTGCCATCATCCGAAAACTTGGCATTATCCGATTTCCAGTCATATGATTGAGGGGGAGTATCGTGTTCACCGTAGTACACCCATGTGGTATCTTGCCATTCATAAACAAAAGGGTGGCCGTATAGGTCAAATAGTCGAGGATAACAAAATTTTCCATTATCAGAAATAATACTGTAACAATTCTGACCAGTTGTGGTATCAACTTCCCAATCGTTTAAGAACTCATTATAATCAAAGAACAAATCGCTTACTCTTAACATTTTACCCCCATCAAACATTCTTAAAGTCCACCCGGGATTATCAATAGGAGGAGTAACTTCTTCCAATTGAGCAAAAAGAGAAGAACAGGAAAATAATAGACACAGCAGAATCGTACTAAACTTCATTGGTTTGGAGTTTTGAGAGATTGTAGATTGGAAGGCTATTGTTAAAATACGTTTTTAATACGTATTCCTTTTTAATAAGGTATCAAAATCAATGTGCGTAGTTCTCTTTTCCCCTCTCCTACTAATACGAATGGTAGAGTATATACATTCCAAGAAAAAGGCTATTTTCAATCTTGCACCTCAGATTGTGGACACCATCTGCTCTTGACACTATAACCAACAAATCATGGAACGATTTCCGCTGTCTTTGAAGACCTTAGCTTTTCTGGTTCCCATATTTTCATTCCTAGTAAGCCTACAAGATCGTACCAATCAAACAATCAATACAGAAATGATCCTCATTGAAGGAGGTACTTTTACCATGGGCCACGATCCTAGTATTCCTGACGATAGAGTCTCTGACGATGAAATGCCTGCACATGAAGTAACCGTGCCCACCTTCTATCTTGGAAAGTACGAGGTAACCAATGCCGAATTTGTCGTTTTTCTAAACGACAAAGGAAGTCAACCGGAGGGAAAGATTCGCTGGATTGATTTAGAGGGACGCTACGACAAAGAGCGGTGCCATATTATCCAGGAAGGGTCTTCCTTTTCAGTGGAACCAGGATTCGAAAGATATCCGGTAAACTATCTGAGCTGGCATGGAGCTATGGCTTATGTGTACTGGCTAAAAGAAAAAACCGGACTCCCCTATCGCTTACCCACCGAAGCAGAATGGGAATACGCGGCAAAAGGGGGAGCTCAAGCAACCAAGCCTTATCTAATGTACAGTGGAAGCGATCAAATCGAGGAGGTCGCCTGGTATTCTGGCAATAGCGGATATGTTTCTCACGAAGTTGGCAGTAAAAAACCAAATGCGCTTGGTTTATACGATATGAGTGGAAATATGCTCGAATGGTGTTGGGATGTCTGGA
>JBCDIO010000705.1:0-2736 GCA_038748815.1 Bacteroidota bacterium | reverse complement strand
GTTTTTCCTACTGCTTCAACAATTTTGTGCGAGCAATAACGGTACCGTTCTCTTCCAGTTGTAATAAGTATAAACCCTGTGGCAGTGCTTGCACGTTTACGGTACCTTGGGCCGCCTGGCTGCGTACCAGGGTGCCGGTTAAGCTGTAAAAGTTCAGACTTAAATCCGCATTGGTTTGTGGTAAGTTGATAACCAACTCATCCATTACTGGGTTTGGCATGGTCTCTAGACGCGCTACAGAAACTTCATTGGCTGAAGAAGGCTCCTCTACGAAAATATCTACCGTTGTTTGGAAGTCGAATCCATCAGATCCGCCAGCGAAGAAGACTCGGCCACCTGCAACGATGGAGCGAACACCCGCGCGAGTATTGGATAGAACATCCGTTGTTTTATTTCCTGCTGCATCGATGATCTCTACTTCGTCGACTGAATCAAATTCGTCGTTATCATAACCACCACCAATGTATAAATTGGAGAAGGTAGCCGATACGCCCATACCGGACTTTGGTGCGTTTAGTTCTAACAAAGACCAAGTGTCGGTGGCTGGATCGTAAATATCAATATTCTTAGTCCAACCATCGAAACCCAATGCACCACCTACGAAGTAGGCTTTCCCTTTGAAGCAAGCTCCAGTCATTTGGTTACGACCCGTCGAAAGCTGCTCTACGGTCCATTGGCCTGTGGCAATTTCGTACACGTCTACGGTTGCTGAGGTTCCATCCACAAAAGAGCCGCCTCCCGCAAAGTATACCCGGCCTTCACAGGATAAAGCGTAGGCCAGAATCCGATCCTCACTTAAGAATTCGGTAGACCACGAACCCGTTGTCGTATCATAGATATCAACGATGTCGTCATTGACGAAGAACACTTTACCGTCTTCTGCGGTCATCGAAGTGGCTCCATCGATGCTCGGCATTTCCAGAGTAGACCATGTTTCTGTATCAATATCGTAGACCTCTACGATATCCTGATCCGGGGTCAATACCTGAGTATAACCACCGAAGTATACTTTGTTCCCAACGCCCACTGCAAAGCAGAATTGTCGCTCGATATCTAATTGCAATTGAGACCAAGAGTTGGTAGATAAATTGTAAACATCCACTCGGTTGCGGTATAGCGCGAAATCGTCCACAGAGTTCGAAGGACGTCCTCCGGCGAAGAATACTAAATTCCCGGCTTTACCAGCACCAACATCCCGGCGGGCAAGCGATAAATCAGTCGTTGACCATTGGGCGACCGCGAAGTAAGGAATGGACAAAAGGAATAAGAGTGTAAGTAATCTTGTTTTCATAAACTAGTCTTTTAAAATGAAGTTTTAGGCCATTCAAAATTGAATAGCGGGCAAAGATATAGGCTTTGGGTCAATAAGTCAAGGGTTATAAAAAGAGTAGGTTTGAAGCTTGTTTTCATCCTTGGTCGGGTAAGAAATTAGATACTATTTTATCGAATTATGATAGAGGGATCTTTGGGGAAGCTTAGGATTGCGAGTAAAATGCACGATCTTGCTACTAGCCTGCCAAAGAGGCAGGCCGTCTACCCCCGAGAGCTCGCCCCGAGTCCTCGGGGGTAGACGGTAAATGAATCCTACATCCCATTAAAAAAGCCCAAAAAGGAGATCCTTTTTGGGCTTTTTTCTGAATCAGAAACCATCTTACTCAACAACGAGTCGCACGATCTGGGGGGCTTCGCTCGGCATTTTCAATTGCACAAAATAAAGACCACCTGGCCAGGAAGAAGTGTTCAGCATCTCTTCCCTGCGGTTTACCATTTTTGCTTCCTGCAATACTTGCCCTTGGGCGTTATATACGGTCATTCGCCCGGTAAAGGCCCTTGAAAATTGCAGGGTAACGGCTCCCGCCGGACCGGGATTAGGAACCAATTGTACCGCCGGTAGATCATTCTCAACGGATGCGACGGACGTGGTTTCACAAGCCTCAATGTGTTCCACAATGGCCCGGTATTTGGGCGCATCGGCATAGGGAGGTCCTTGGAAAAATTGACTATTCAGCGTGCCAAAGCTTCCCCAACGGGCATCTTCCGGTTGGTCTCCTAAAGGCGTAATAAAGGAGAAGTGCATGAATTGAATATCCTCGACACTCAGACTAGCTAGAGTATCGAAGAGCTGTTGATAGAGCGTATACATTTCGGGGGCAATCTGTGCTTCGAGTAAAGCCACATTATAGGGCTGTACGGTACCCCATGGATCGGGGGTGAAGTGCTGTCCACCCTCATAGAAGACTAGCTGTTTGCCGTTCTGCCCAGCCAGCTGGGCATGTTGATACCAGCCCTGCATGGCCCATTCGTTGGGATCAAAGGTAACGGTAGCTGCTCCGCTGATCACATCTTGAGCAGTGGCGGCGGCTCCCAAACTAGCCAACTGCGGGGCATCAATACCCATGTATCCAGCCGGAGAGATGGCGTCTACCAATTGATCCTTTCCATCAACCACCATCTGGCCGTATATACGGTCCGTTATATCGAACCAACCGTGTTGACCGGCTACCACCCGTACCAGACGGTCGCTTTCTGCCCCAAATACATCGGTCCAAATTTGCATGACTTCCGCAATACGGGGAGCTAAACGCTCGGGCCAGGGGATACTTTGATCCAATTGGGATTCTCCCCATTGGGCTTGCTGAAAGAGCCAGTTCCAAAGTTCATTACTATATTCTACGTATATCTTGGCCTCTGGATTCAAATTGTCTCGAAACATCGTAGCCATCTGGGTGATGTATT
>JBCDIO010000704.1:0-2736 GCA_038748815.1 Bacteroidota bacterium | reverse complement strand
TGCGCTTGCACAGAGATCGTCAGGCTGCAAATGGCTAGTAATAGCATCCAATTTTTCATACACATTCAATTTAATAACTGATAAATGAGACGGGTCCAAACAGTTGCTAACGCTCGATGATTAACACCGTCCATTAGCAGATTAGCTAGACCAATAATGCGAGCAAGCTGTTTAAAATTGCCCGCATCCTATTCTTTAACAGTAATTCGTACAACGAAAAGCTACATCCGATATCCTACACTTTCTTCTGGCATTACTTCCTCGGGAGCTGGTTCTTCTTCTGTAAAAGTTTCTTTTACAACCACATTGGAAGCAGGAACGACCGGTTTCTGACTATATCCAACAGCGGTGGAACGTTCCTTTTCTATCTCCAGATCCAGGTTATCGAAGCGATGGATCAAGCCATTAATGGTTTCCAAATATGGCTCCGTCGTGAAAAGCCGACTTTTGCGACCTCGCTCGTAGTTATCGGACGTCACTCCCAATACATCCGCTCCAATAAATTGGCCTAATTGGTAGTACGATTCCCATTGTACCGGATCGAAGAACTGATCAGCCGTTGATTCGTGCGGAAAATTAGGGTGATAGATCTTATACTTATAGGTACTGTAAGCCAAATTACGTTCGTGTTCTAACGGATAGAAGAGGCTCGCAAAATAGTTTTGAATCATCTGAAAGGTAGTTCGCTCCACTTCCCCCACCTTGGCTTTAGGCGGCATAAACGGCTTACGCGTCGGAGCCGTAATCGAAGACTTTATGTATACCATGGTACCAAACTTCAACTTCTCCAGATACGGCTTATCAATACCCTTGCCGGCGCGTTCTAGCTTTTCGCGGGTGATGGCTTGAGCCTTTACTAATAGCCGTTTTCTTTCATCACGACTCACATTCCCTTTTATAAACCACTCCGGCTCTTCCTTACCATCTGGCATGTAGTTCACTAAGACTTCTACTTCTTTTCCGTCTTCGTCTTCTTCGAAACAACCGGGTGTTGTAGGAATTTTGAATTCTTCCCAGAATTGATAAAGATCCGCGACTGCGAAGCGCTTTTCGGAATAGGCTTGCGAAGGTCGAACCTTCAAAATCTCCTCAGGAATCATATTCTCCCGAAACCGAATTTCTATACCGAGCTCATTCCGCGCCCGGATCGTGAGGTTCTCTAAATCGGAGAAGACGAAATTAGGATCGGCACCTCCGTCAACCGCCAGAATCAAACGGCACCGCCTACGTAGGAGCTCGTAAACTCCTAAGTTTTCGATGTGCCCACCATCCGAGATATTCACTTTGGCATTACCCGAACCAATATTGGCAAAGAGCTCTTTAAAAAAATAGGCCGGCCACCATACAATGAAGGGGCCTTTCTTTTTTAACGGGTTATTGACCCAATAGCCCAGGCGAGCATTAAAGATGGTCATTAAAATGCTGAGTAACTTACTGGAATAATTACCCATCCCTGGATTCAAAGCAGCCGCAGAGATTGTGGTAGCCGCCGGTAGGCTCATCACGTTAAACCCTTCGAAGTCTTTTGTTCGGACGTACTTGGTCAGCTTTGCTCCGCAGAATAGGGGAGACAGTAAGAAATAATCACTCGCTTTGGTTCCTTTGAATTTAGCATCTCCCCCGGGATTCTGCAGATTGAGGCAGGTATTGATGATGGGGTAGGGCATCAACCAATCCTTAAAATGATCCCCCCTGGCGTTAAACAAATCTTTCAACTTAGCATTACCCGTATTCGGAGCAAAAGCCAAAAAAGACTTCGCTAACTGCGACCGGTAAAAACGGTGAAAACTCAAGGCATTGGGGTTTGTAAAGAAACCCAGAATCAGAAGAATAAGAATAAAAACTGTATACATCAGGGGCTCATTTCCAAAGAATTCAGAAATGTTTGCCTCTTGAAGTATACGGTACATATAACCGTCATTCTTAGTTACAATTAACCCCCATAAGCGCTCTATCAAAAAAATAAGCACACCACTTGAAAGAACAATTGTTTCTAGGGTTACAAAAAAGTAGCTAATCCGCAGACTAAACTTAAAGAAGAGATTTCCTAAAAAGTGTAGGATAAACAGACCAATTAAAGATTTAATCCACAGGCTAAGATCAACGTGGATTGTAGGCGGTTCTATTCCAGGAATGCTAAGAATCACTTCACGCAGTAAACCCAGTAGCTTAACCCCAAATAAGATCATCCCAAAAACAATCAGCGGACTCAGTAAACTCATCAACAGACTCATCGAATAACCCACCACCAGGATTAAGGTATTCCAGAATTTTACCAGACTGGTTTGCCCGGGGATCAGGTATTCTCCATTATTCCGCATATACTCAATATGCTCGTCTTGAAAAAGCTCTTTGTAGCTGCCTTTTTCTTTGAGCATGGACTGAATGTAGGCTCCAGTATATCCGCCCCCGGATACGGTCGACAGGTAATCTGCCTTCTGTAGAATGCCAAATAAATTCAGCGTTTTCAAGAAGCCCAGATTAATGGTAGCTGATCGAATACCCCCTCCGGATAAGGCAATCCCAAAACGGGTTTGTTCAAAGGGTTCCACAGGGGCGCTGAATAGCTCCCCCATTTTTTTTCGACGCTCCTTAAGCTGTGCATCCTCTTCTTGAATAATGGATTCGTAATTAAATGTTTGGCTTTTTTGAGTACTCATATTCGAGTTTATTGGATCGCTGATATTGGTCCAACTCCTTGATTTTCGGGGAGTCGGCATATAATTCCAATATAAT
>JBCDIO010000703.1:0-2746 GCA_038748815.1 Bacteroidota bacterium | reverse complement strand
GGAACGTTTTTATGAAATAACGACATTCTTACCGTAAAAGTCCAACCTATGATTACCGGCCTCTACGAAACGCACCTTTTTGTTGAGAATCTAGAACGCTCCATTGATTTTTATACCCATGTTATAGGTCTAAAGCAATGCCGCTTCGGCGCGGAGCGCAGGACTGCTTTTTTCTGGGTTGGTCAGGATAAACAAGCGATGTTGGGTTTGTGGGAAAAGCCTAGGGAACAGATTGATATTCGGCACTTTGCCTTCCGTTGTGAACCCGAATGGATCGTGCGGGAAGCCGTTCCATTCTTGCAATCTCATCAAATCAAATGCTGGAATTTCTTGGAGGATGACCAAGAGAAACCCATGGTGTTTTGTTGGGTGCCGGCCGTCTCGATTTACTTTCACGATCCCGATGGTCATGAGCTCGAGTTTATTGGCATTCTTCCCGGGCCTACCAGGGACGATACAGAGAAACGGGTAGTTTCTTACGAAGAATGGCTAAGAATCAAAGAGGAGGACGTACAATCTAGTCGATAAACCGTTTTGGGCCTTCATCTGTAAATCGAATTTTTATCCCTGATTTAGTAGAATAACTTATGATTCTACTTAGATTGAAAGCGATTAGATCGATGAACCTTAAAACGGAATACGATGAAGTTCTTTGCCCCATCCTTGATTCTCTTTTTGATCATGAGCACTCCGTATCATTCAATGGCGCAAAACTATACCCTCGTCTGGTCCGAAGAATTCGATGCCCACAGCGAGATCGACTCGGCTAGCTGGACCTTTGAAAAAGGCTATATTCGAAATTTCGAAAAGCAATATTACACCGATAATCGTCCGGAAAATTGCCGCATAGAGGATGGCAAACTGGTCATTGAAGCCAGAAAGGAGCCCTTCGAAGGCTACGACTACACCTCCGCCAGCTTAACTACTCAAGGGCGCAAGGAATTTTTATACGGGAGAATTGAAGTGAAGGCTAAGTTACCAACAGGGGTTGGAGCCTGGCCCGCAATTTGGATGCTAGGTACCAATATCGAAGAAGTGGGCTGGCCACTCTGTGGGGAAATTGATATCATGGAAAATGTCGGCTACGACCCCGACAATGTCCACGGGAATGTGCACACCAAAGCCTACAACCACAACTTGGGAACGAATAAGGGTAACATGATCGAAGTGCAGAGCCCTTATACGGAATACCATGTGTATGCCGTTGATTGGACCCCCGAAAAGATTGACTTTTTCGTAGATGAAGAGCACTATTTTACCTTCGAAAATGATGGACAAGGGAACGCCAAAACCTGGCCTTATGATCAACCGCACTATCTGATTCTCAACCTGGCTATCGGCGGATTTTGGGGTGGCCAAAAAGGGATTGATGACGAAATCTTCCCGCAACGCTACGAGATTGACTACGTCCGGTATTACGACATTTCGGAGGAATAACGAACCACTTCCGTTAGAATGACATACAGTGTTTTCTTTTTACTAGTAGCTTCTTGTGGTTCATCGAGTATGAAGAAAGAAGCAACTGTAGAGAATCGACAAACAGAACCTCATCCAGCCCCCTACGAATATGGCACCGGTGATATCGTTTATATGGGCTACCTAGATCAGTCTGACTCGATGTGGTTTACAACCTCATAGGGAGGGGGCTACAGATTCGACGGCGATACTTCTGAGCATTGGAACGAAGCCGATGGCTGATGTGGTCAAGAATTTACTTCCGTTTTAGAGGACTCAATACTTTGTAACCTAAATTTCTAAACATTTTGACGGGTTCTTTTTGCCTAGCTCATCGTTACGTACTCGCCTTCGTAGCTATGGCTACGATGCTCCGCCGCGCCTTGATCTGCACAAAAATCTTCTCGGTCAAAATATTCATTTACTTAGGTCACAAAGTACTCAACCTACTCGTTTCACGGTTTAATAACTCAGACCATTTAGAATTTTGTTCTTCGGAAACATTATTGATGCCTTGTTGATAAGTCGGAGGACTTCGTGTTCACTTTTCTAAACCATTTTGCTTTGGTTATAAGGCTTTCGGTATGGATATTTCCAGGTACAGATGCTTTTTGTCAGTAAATACTTTTGCAGGAGAGAGAGGTTCTGAAGGTAATGAGGCGTTTTCAAATACAAAGAAGAGGTAAAACAGCCACGGAGTTAGCTAGGAAATTAAAGAACACGGATGAAAATATAAAGTTTTGATTATTAGTATTTTAGGTTTTGGACTTTGTCCAGTTGATGCGGTAAATCTTACCCTTATTTCGTCTCCATTCGCCTTCCGACTGCAGTCGGAAGGCGAATGGGAATAGAGGCGAACTATTTTAGTTGCAAATCACTGATAATCAGTTGTATGTGAGGGCCGTTGAAAAAAATAGGGTAAAATGCTCCTATTTCCTTACTCCAAACTCCATCCCAAAGTGCTCTTTAACCTTACCTACCCAAACGCATTGGATAAAATGGAAGAAAAAAAGAAAGTAAAAAATATAAGTATTTGGCCTTCAAAATATTGTAGCGACAACTGTTTTCAAGCCTTTATCTTTTCTACATTTACTCAAACCACTTCGTTTCGAGTATAGATTAATCGGTGGGCATTCTACCCACAGGGAGGCGGTTACCTGCGCTTGCGTTACGAAGGAACCGGCAAGGAGGGATAGGAGGAAAGGATGTTTTTCATGACAAATAATGATTTAAGAGGGTGAAAAAGGTGGAGTAACCAGAAGAGCCTTTGACCGGGCTTGGTAGCCTTCCG
>JBCDIO010000702.1:0-2753 GCA_038748815.1 Bacteroidota bacterium | reverse complement strand
ATCTTAGGTAAAGAGATCTGAGGAATCTCAATGGGCTTGGTTTTCACCTGGAGCATGGTCGTTTCAAAGAAATAGCCTTCGCTAAAGGTCTCGATGACCAGGTTTGAATTTTGCGGTACCAAGGTTTGATACACACCAAGACTATCCGTTTGCAGGGAATCCCGAAAATACCGACCTCGGATAATCACCTGCCCAGGCAAGGGCATATTCGTTTCCGAATCCACTATTGAGCCTCGTAAGGGAAGCATTCTAACGGGTTGAAAAACCTCAACAGTGGCGCGCCGATTCGCCTGACGCCCCCTTTCTGTTGTATTACTCGCCTCTGGTTCTTCCTCGCCAAACCCTTGTGCAATGACCTGACTAGAATCTGCTCCCAAGGCAAATAACCGCGTGATTACTGAATCCGCTCTCCGCTCGGATAACTGCTTATTATAGGCAGTACTTCCAACATTATCAGTGTGGGCTCGCACCCGAACCCGTAGACTCGGATCTTTTTGAAGAATGTCCAGACAGGGCTGCAGAAGGGAATCCGCTTCCGCTTGTAGATCCGCTTTTCCGGAGTCAAATAGTAAAATGGCTTGGTCTACAAATAACTCTGTAATAGAAGACGATTCGGGGCTTTGACCAAACAGGAAACTAGGAATCAATGCCAGAACGAAGAGGATACTATTTTGCATTTTCGGCGGATTGGGTACAACATAAAAATGACAATCCTTTTAAAAGTTACATTTAGCTGTTCGTATTCCTTTTTCTGGGTAGAACTAAACCCGGTAGGAGATGTTATTTTGGCGTATATTTACGGCCTATGAAAAACATTCGGAACTTTTGTGTAATTGCCCATATTGATCATGGGAAAAGTACGCTTTCAGATCGATTGCTTGAGTATACCTCAACCATCGCCGAGCGAGATATGCAGAACCAGGCGTTGGATGATATGGATCTGGAGCGGGAGCGTGGCATTACCATCAAGAGTAAGGCCATTCAGTTGGAATATAACAGCCCCAGTGGGGAAGAATACATCTTCAATATGATCGACACGCCAGGTCACGTAGATTTTTCCTACGAGGTATCGCGGTCGATTGCCGCTTGCGAAGGAGCATTACTTCTCGTCGATGCCAGCCAGGGTATCCAGGCACAAACCATTTCCAACCTATACCTAGCTATTGAGAATGACCTGGAAATTATTCCTATTCTCAACAAAGTGGATATGGAAAGTGCGATGGTCGAAGAAGTTTCTGATCAGGTCATTGAACTAATCGGCTGTGATAAAGAAGATATTCTTTTAGCCAGCGGAAAGACTGGGCTTGGAGTTCCAGAGATTCTAGAAGCAATCACAGAACGAGTTCCAGCCCCCGAAGGAGATCCAGAAGCTCCTGTGCAAGCGATGATCTTCGATTCTGTCTTTAATCCCTACCGGGGGGTTATTGCCTACGTTCGTTTATTAAACGGAACGTTGAAAAAAGGCGATAAAGTCCGGTTTATAAATACTGGCAACACCTACGATGCCGATGAGATCGGTATTCTGAAAATGGACCTTTCCCCCCGGAAAGAGTTAGCGGCCGGAAATGTGGGATACATCATCACAGGCATTAAAGTATCCAAAGAAATTAAAGTGGGGGATACGGTTACCCTTCACGAAAATCCCGGCGAAGCAATTATTGGTTTCGAAGATGTAAAGCCGATGGTATTCGCGGGTATTTTCCCGATCGATAATGACGACTATGAAGACCTTCGAGACTCCTTGGAGAAACTCCAACTAAACGACGCCTCGCTGGTTTTCGAGCCCGAAACTTCGGTAGCACTTGGTTTTGGTTTCCGTTGTGGTTTCTTGGGAATGCTTCACTTGGAAATTATCCAGGAGCGACTTTCCCGAGAATTCGACATGGAAGTGATTACTACGGTTCCAAACGTATCCTACTACGCGCACAATACCAGTGGAGACAAATTAGTTGTCAATACCCCTTCCGATCTGCCCGATTCAAATCATCTACATTATGTAGAAGAACCTTTTATTGTAGCGCAGATTATTACCAAGCCAGAATATATCGGTTCCATTATGACCCTGGCTATGGAAAAACGAGGAATGCTCACCAAGCAGTATTATCTCACTCCTGAACGGGTCGAGATGACTTTCGAGCTACCGCTGGCAGAGATTGTATTTGACTTTTACGACCGTCTGAAGTCCATCTCCCGGGGCTATGCTTCCTTTGACTATTCTCCGCTAGAATACCGTCAGTCGGATCTGGTGAAGCTAGATATCAAATTGAATGGGGATAATGTCGATGCTTTATCGGCCCTAGTACACCGCGATAAAGCGTACGCTTTTGGTCGTAAGATTTGCCAACGATTAAAGGAACTACTACCCCGTCAACAATTCATGATCGCCATACAAGCGGCCGTAGGGGCCAAGATCATTGCTCGGGAAACGATCTCAGCGCTCCGAAAAGACGTAACTGCTAAGTGTTACGGTGGGGATATCTCTCGGAAACGGAAGCTATTGGAGAAACAGAAAAAAGGTAAGAAGAAAATGCGTCAGATCGGAAGCGTGGAAGTACCACAAAAAGCTTTCCTCGACGTATTGAAACTCGAATAATAAAAAAGGCTGCTCGATGAGCAGCCTTTTTTATTAAGTGCTTAGCCTGTATGTCTACGCCCCGAGGCCTCGGGGTAAAAGTAGGCTCCTAAACTCGCATTCTAAATTCCTGGGTAAGAATTAGAATATCCTTTTCCCACCAAATCATCCTCCAAACTTT
>JBCDIO010000701.1:0-2762 GCA_038748815.1 Bacteroidota bacterium | reverse complement strand
GGGGACAGCAGCAGCGTGACGGCCTGGGCCTGTGCTTCTTCCTTGGTCGGGTACTCGGAGAGCTTCTTGATCTCGGTCCATCCGCCGGTTCCAGAAGCCCACAAAAAAGATGACCCCAAAGGGGAACGCGACGAAAAGCTGGGCGAGTAGTACGCCGAAAAGTTTGCCCGATAAGTCCATTCTGATAAATTAAAATTGAATACAGGTGGCCAGAATGATCGGTGCCACCATGTATGGGACAGATGCAACCAACAACCAACGGTCGCGCGCGGGGTGGTAAGCAATATACTTGCTTACCACCAAGCTGAGCGTAGTGACTACGGTCGCTACGCATAGGGAGATGGCCAACGATAACCCCAGGCTATTAGATAAATCGCTCTGCGTACTCCAGATCGAAATCCAATTTTCTACCGTAAAAATAGCGGGGAAGAGATTGGGGAAAGCCCATTGTTGGCCAAATGAAAGCATGGCCAGCAACCCAAAGGGCAACAAGATTAGAACACTAAACGATAGGAGGAGTATTCGTCTCATGACTCTTCTTGGTTGGTGAGTAATCTGGTGCGGGCCAAACCAAGTAATAGGCTCAAGACCAATAAGCAATAGAAAAGACTGATGACGTAGGCTTCCGGTTTGTCGAGTAAATTGAATTTCTGTAATTTATTGATCGTTAAAACCGACACCATTTGGGGCGATTGGCTACCCAGCAAAAGGGGGATTTCGTAGGAACCCAAGACAAAAACAAAATACAAGACCAAGGTTGCGAAAGCCTTCTGCAATAGAATCGGTATTGAAACCCGACGGGCAATGGCTCTTGGTCGGGCTCCTAGGGTCGCCGCTAGCTGGGTGTATTCCCCCAGGCGTTCATTCTGGTATAAATTGGCGAATAAGATGGTCAAAAATGGCGTGGCCATTAGGGTATGGGAAAAGATAATCGATACCCCCCAAGGGTCATTTACCCAATTGGGAAAATCCTCCAACTGCTGAATCAAACCCAGGTGGTAGCTAAGGCGGGAAAGAAAGCCGGCCCGCGACAAAAATTGAAAGGAAAAGAAAGCCACCACCATGGCTGGGAGCGTAAGCGGCCAATAGATCAAATAGGAGAAAAAGCCTTTTTGTAGGCGATCGTATAAGCGCAAGGTAATCAGCAAGGCCAAACCAATGGATAAACTCATGCTGATGGTTGCCACAAATAAGCTAAAGCCAATGGCTCCCCAAAATGCCTTGGCGCTTAAAACCGCTTGCACGTATTGCCAAGTAAAACCATTCGACAAAATACCGACCAAGCCCAAGCCGTAGAGCGTCGCGTACACGAGTCCTCCCAGGAGCGGTGCCGCCGCCAGCAACAGGAATACACCCAGGAAGATATACCGCGTCGCTCCGTTCACCTATTGCTCAATGATTTTGGTTCTGAAATCTTCCGCTAGGCGGATCATATATTCAGGGGCTAATTCCATTAAGGCATATTGCTGAATATCGGCCCGCTTCGGAGCGTAAATCCGGTTGGGGATACTATCAAATTGCATCCGCACGTCTTTTGGCAATTTATCCATGGCCAGAATAGTGCCATCTCCCCAAACGGTAGGGTCCGCCTTTTGTAGCTGTGCTTCGGGAGAGATGAGGAAATCGACCACGGCCATTGCACCATTTTTGTTCGCAGAAAACCGGGGAATGCCCATGTAGTGGGAATTTTGAATGGTACCGCTTTCGAAAACGAACGCCCGGGCCGATGCTGGAAAGAGTCCTTGTGAAATCTTGTTATCTACTTCGGCGTCGTTATTACTCATGGTAAACCATAGCTCCCCGTTAGCGAACATTTGATGCATCGGTGCTACGGATTCTGGGAAGGTCTTTCCTTCTTTCCACATAAATGGACGTAACTCACCGATGTAGTCCCAAAGTTGTTGACTGTATTTCTGGTATTTTTCTTCGTTGAAAGCTCCAGATAACACCTCTGGATTCTCCGCAAAGCTGATCATCCAACTTTTGAGCAAAGTAAGTCCAGTAAAGCCAACATCAAAGGTGAATTTGCCGGGATGTTGCTTAGCAAATTCGAGGAGTGCTTCTTTGGTCCGAGGTGGTTCTGGTACTTGTGCTTCATTGTAGATTAAGGCTAGTTGCACATTGCCCCAGGGGCATTCGTAACCATCTACTTCTTGTTGAAAATCGATGCCAATAAATGGATTCTCAAAATTGATGAACTGCGTATTTGGAAGCGCGGTTGTCCAAGGACCAAACAAAGCATTGATCTGCCGTAATTGATAAAAGGTCTCTCCGTTGATCCACATCAAGTCTAGCTCACTTTTGGGTTTGCCCGCTTCCAGTTCAGCCAATAGAATTTGTACAATCGTATTGCCTTGACCATTGGCAATCTGTAAGTCAATATCGTACCGTTCTTTTACCTGAGGTACCACGTAGTTTTGCATATATGCATTGATCAGGGGATCGCCTTGCCACATCATAAGGTTGACGGTACTTCCTTTGGCTTGTTCGGTCATGCGTTCCCAGTCCTTACTTTTAGAAGGATCGTAGCCTTCCCGAATGCGTTTTTCTGGTTTTCCAGCATGGGCTTCGGGAGCAGGCTCATTGCAAGCCCAAACAGAAAAGAGTAGCGTAAAACAAATTAGGTATATCCGGTTCATCAGTCCTTTGTTTTGAGTTGCCGGGCCAAGCCCGGCAACTGCTAAGATAAAGAGACCTCTTAAAACTGATAATGCAATCCGAATTGGAATTGACGAGGAGCACTCGCATTTCGTCGTACAAGT
>JBCDIO010000700.1:0-2767 GCA_038748815.1 Bacteroidota bacterium | reverse complement strand
TTTAAAAATTGGCTTGGATAATATCCTATCTGCGACAGCAATTGGCCCTCCACTCATAAAATCACCAGATTATCTCAATCAAATCCCGCATGTAATAATTAGGGTCTTTTCAGAATGCTTGATTGCGTATCTTCAAACGGTGTGTTCCAAAAATTTGCCCGATGCAAAAACTCGTCGTTGAAACCCTGACCTTTCATGCTAAGATCACCTTCGAACGTGATTATACCGCCACTGCCTCCCACGCAGGTATTCAAGAGAAATTGGACGAGTATTCTGAGAAAGGCTACCGTTTGCTATCCACCAATACGGTTAGTTATGGAGGAGATCTTATCGTCTACCTATACTTTGAAAAGCAGGAAGCTTAATTCCTGGGTTCCTTAAATCCCTAGAATCCTTGCTCAGGCATCAAGAACGGAAAGAATATTCCTATCTTCGGGCTCGCATTTGACTCTACCTGTTCCGTAAATTGATCTTCGATGCCTCGTCTCCAAACGTTTAGCCTAATCGCCATTTTCCTGAGCCTTCCATTTCTTCCTTTGCAAGCCCAATTCTTCCTGAACGGAAATGCAGTTCAAACGAGTGACAGTTGCTATCAACTAACGGCAGCGGTAAACGCTCAAGCCGGCTCCATTTGGAACGGTGATCTAATTGATCTTTCTCAATCATTTGAGTTGTACGTCGACGTATTCCTGGGCTGTCAGGATGATCTTGGAGCCGATGGCCTAGTCTTTGGCTTGCAACCGATTAGTACCTCGATTGGGGGTAGCGGTGGTGCGATTGGATTTGGCGATGTAGAACCTTCCCTAGGTGTAGAATTCGATACCTTCCAAAATCTTGATTTCGACGATCCCGCTTTTGACCATATTACCATCGTTCAAGACGGCGTACTAAACCACACCTTACCCGGTGGGGCTTTGGCCGGTCCGGTACAAGCCGATGCCAATGACATCAATATTGAGGATTGTGCCTTCCACCCGGTTCGCATTGCTTGGGACGCCAACGGTCAGACCCTGGAAGTGTACTACGATTGTGAATTGCGTTTAAGCTACAATGGAGATATTGTGAATGAAATCTTCGATGGTGATCCCTTCGTTTTCTGGGGATTCACCTCCGCTACGGGTGGCCTAAATAATATCCATGAGGTTTGTTTCAATTATACAACTTTCTTAAGCGGACTTGCCGATCAAACCATCTGTCCGGGAGAGTCCGTTGCTTTAGAGGCTGGAGGAGGGAGTAGTTACTTGTGGTCCCCTGCGAATGGGCTTTCTGCCACCGACATTCCCAATCCCATTGCCACTCCTACCGAAACTACGCTCTACACAGTAGAAATTCTAGATGATTGTGGCGTACCTTTCTTTGAGGAAGTCCTCATTACGGTGGACAATAATCAATTTGAGGTGGAGCTTTCCATTGATCCACCTAGTACCACCGTAATTCCCGGAGACCAGCTCAACATCATGGCAGAGGTTAGTCCAGTTGATACGGGTAACTATATCTACTCATGGACCTCCAACAATGGAAGCACCTATACCCATCCCGACTCTTCTGCAACGGGAGTAACCGCTTCTTTGAGCTACACCGGTACAGAAGATTTGATCGTATCGATTACCAATGAGAATGGATGTACCATCGATACGGCTTTTACCATTGAAATTCAGGGTACCCTTTATGATATTCCGAACATCTTTAGTCCCAATGGAGACCGGTTGAATGACCAATTCGGTTTACTCACCCACGCGGAACCATTAGACTACGAATGCCAAATCTATAATCGCTTTGGGGAACTGGTATTCAGTAGCACCAATTACCAAGAGTTGTGGGATGGTCGCCAGAACGAAGAAGAAGCCCCTTCTGACGTCTACTATTTCCGGATGACCTTCTCCCTCGGCGGAGAACCATTCGAAGAATCGGGGGAACTAACCCTATTACGCTAAATGGTGGACTGGGCCTGGTCATGTTCCTTACTGCTCAGCATGGTACTTGCTTTTCCGGCCAGAATAGTAGCCCTACCAGACTCTCTCAACATTCCTTCAGAAAGGATTTATTGGGTGTCCCCAAACGGTGATAATTCCGTCGCCAGAATGGGGGATTCTACCCGAGCCTGGGCGGATCCCTGGACAGCGGTGGCCCGCGCCCCAGACAGTAGTTGGATTGTTGTCCTTCCTGGACATTGGACCTTTGGTTTGCCCGGATTCGGTGCTCAATACGAAATAACAGCTGCTACACAAGCGAATCTCCTAAAGAGGTCTGATCTTCGTTTCTACTTCCATGCTGGAGCCTTTATCGAAAAGATAGGTCCTTTTGCGGGTGGAAATCAGCCTACCGGTTTGTTCGCACCGCTGCAGGCTGGTCACTTTGAGGTACACGGATCGGGTACTTTTTGGTGGGACACGGAAGTATACCGTCACAGCATCTGCCACATTGACCACCCGGAAGCCAGCTTGTATTTTTCGGCCTACGAAATTCGCTACGGAACCTACGGCTGCGCTTTGTACCAATTTGATACCGTCCGCTTGCAGATAAACCGAGTTCGACGCATCAACTGTAGCGTTAGCACGATCAGCTTACGCCACCGCGGCAAGCAATCTAATTGTTATTTAGAAGCACATATCAAAGACTATGATAACAGCCCGGGCGATTCTGACTACAGTGGAATTTTTAGCACCCGGTGCTGTGGTTCTGAAGTTCAATTTGAAGAATCGGCTTTCAAAATCCGTATTGATCACCTTCTTAAAAAAGATCCATTGGGCTCTACGCACGCCGCTCT
>JBCDIO010000699.1:0-2773 GCA_038748815.1 Bacteroidota bacterium | reverse complement strand
TCTACAAACCAGAAAATGAGCCACGTACACTTGGAGATATTTTCCGAATATCTAAAAATAATTCAGGAGGTTCGGCTAACTCCCGTAAGTTTGCTCTGCTGGGAGACCCTAGTATGAATCTAGCTTTACCGCAACACGAAATTGTAACAACCCGTATCAACGGTCAGGAAGTAAGTGCCGGTCAGATTGATACTATTCGCGCTTTACAAAAGGTAACCATCGAAGGAGAGGTTCGCGATAAATCCGGTAATCTGCTAGAGAACTTCAATGGTATTCTGGCCCCTACCCTCTTCGATAAAAGGGTACAGTTATCTACCTTGGGACAGGGCAGTGATTCTCCCGTCTTTACTTATGGTATTCAAAAGAATGTGATCTTCAAGGGACGGGCCAGTGTTACCAACGGTCGATTTACCTTCACCTTTGTAGTGCCCAAAGACATCAACTTTGAATTTGGGCCAGGAAAAATTAGTTATTACGCAGACAATCAAACTAGCACCGATGCGGCTGGAAGTAGCAATGCGGTAGTAATTGGGGGCACTGACCAAAACGCGCTGGCCGACGAACAAGGGCCACAGGTGGATGTCTTTATGAATACCGAAGACTTCGTCTACGGTGGATTGACTGGGCCAAGCCCTACCCTACTCGTTCTTTTAGAAGACGATAACGGAATCAATATTGTGGGGAATAGTATTGGTCACGATTTAACGGCTGTTTTAGATGAAGTCAGCCAGAATACTTTCTTGCTAAATGATTTCTACGAAGCGGAGTTAGATGACTACACCAAAGGGCAAGTTCGCTTCCCTTTATCTGATTTGGAAGAGGGAACCCACAGCATTCGGGTCAAAGCCTGGGATGTAGCCAATAATTCTTCGGAAGGCTTTACAGAGTTTGTGGTAGCTGGCAACGGAGAAGTGGCATTAGATCACGTCTTAAACTACCCAAATCCATTTATTGACGCCACCTGTTTCCAGTTTGAACACAATATGGAGAATCAGGAGATCGATGTGATGGTTCAAATCTATACGGTATCTGGCCGACTGATTAAAACTATTAACGAAAGAATAAATCCTATAAGCAGCCGTTTATCAAAGGACGATTGCATCCAATGGGATGGAACCGACGATTTTGGTGATCCACTGGCTCGAGGTGTTTACGTGTACAAAGTGCGGATACGAGCGGCCAGCGAGGGTTTACAAGGCCTCGAAGGAGAAAGTGACTTTGAAAAGTTGGTCATTCTTCGGTAAAGAAAATAAGACGAAGGAGTGTTTGACGCAGGCACTCCTTCGCTACGAATACCCGGCTACAAAGCCTATCCTACCCCGTATTCGTGTAAAAAGGATGACATTTCTGGGTTTTCATTTTCCTTTTTCTCGGCTTGAGAAACACACATTTCCTTTGACTTAAGGAAATCATTAGCCATTCGAGCATTATAGCAAGAAATTGCACCCTACCAGAAAGACCTAAATGACTATATTTGCGAATCATTGGAAAAAACTGAACCTTTTCTCATGAAGAATTTATTACGTAGCGCGCTGATCATTGTACTCGCTTTTTCTGCTTGGAGCGCGAGCGCTCAATCTACCTGCTTGAAGCGGGCGGACGGAGTTTGGGTACTACCTGACGGCGAAACGCCTTGTCCAAATACCATTATTACGGCTGTTCCTTTCTTACGGATCGTAGCCGATGCTCGTTCTGGAGCAATGGGAGATGCTGGTATTGCGATCTCTCCAGATGCAAATGCCATGCATTTTAATGATTCCAAATTGGTTTTCGCAGAAGAAGATCTGGGAATTTCAGCCACGTATACTCCTTGGTTGCGGGCGCTGGGTCTAACCGATGTTTACCTGGCCTACCTAACTGGATACTATAAGCCTAATGATAATTCCGCGATTGGATTGGGTTTACGGTACTTCTCTTTGGGTGAAATCAACTTTACCGATATCAACGGAGATCCACTGGGTAGTGGTCGTCCGAACGAGTTCGAGGTAAAACTATCTTACGCTCGTAAGTTGAGTGAAAACTTTTCCGCAGCGATCGGTGGTAAGTTTATATTCTCTAACCTAGCTTCTGGGCAAACCGTAAATGGGCAAGAGATCACTATTGGTACAGCGGGTGGAGCTGATGTTTCATTCTACTACAATACCCCGTTGAAGCTTAGCAGTATGAACACGGATCTGGCAGTGGGATTAGCCATCACCAATATTGGTTCGAAGATCACCTACACCAACGCCGGGAACGACGAGCGGGACTTCATCCCTACTAACCTAGGTTTAGGAGTTGCATGGACGTTGAACATCGACGAATACAACGCTATTACGATTACCAGTGATATCAATAAGTTGTTAGTTCCTACTCCTTGTTTAGAGAACTGCGACGAAGATGGTGACGGTATTCCCGATTGGAAGCAAGAATCACCAGTAGGTGGTATTTTCACTTCTTTCAGCGATGGACAGAGCCCCGGTGAAGAATTTCGGGAATTGATGTTCTCTGCCGGTTTGGAATACTGGTACGATCAGCAATTTGCCGTTCGTGCGGGTTACTACACAGAGAATCAAACAAAAGGAAATCGCCGTTTCTTCACCGTTGGTCTAGGATTGAAGTACAATATCTTTGGTCTGAACTTCTCTTACTTAGTTCCTACTACCAATCAGCGGAATCCATTGGATAACACGTTACGGTTCTCCTTACTATTTGACTTTGGTGCATTTGACGAGGCGAATTAATCTTTAGCCTTTTCGTATATGCCAAAGAGGGCGGCCCCGACGGGGGCCGC
>JBCDIO010000698.1:0-2799 GCA_038748815.1 Bacteroidota bacterium | reverse complement strand
TTGAGGTGGTCGACTAGTGCTGCCGGATTAGAGGCCAGATCAAGTTCCGTATCAAAATCAAGCAACACGGTGGGGTCGTAGTCTTCAAAGACATCGTAATCGGAGAAATGATAATCTAGAAAGGTCCAAAGGGTCATCTCATTGATATACCCAACGGAGGTCGTCGAGTTGTGAATTTGGAACGAGGGAGCCACCAGATCGGCGTCAGCAATGGGTCCGTTGGGCTGGAACTCCGGACTGTAGAAATTGAACACGCTTTGCGAATACATGGGTACCTGCCCGGTTTGATTATACCAACCAAACATGGTTGTTCCAAAGAGCCCCTCTCCATTTTCTGGCATCGGATTAAAGGCCTTCATGTAGGTAGTGTACCGAATAATGGGTTCCCGTAACTTCCCTAGGTTAGGCTGATCCAAGGGAGAACAAGTACGGGCCTCTTCATCGAGCAAGATCGCTTTGAGCATAGCCCCCATGTCACCCCGTACTCCTTGTCCATTATCATTGAAAGCCATAGCAACCCGGTCTACATAGGCGGGAGAAGGGTTAGAGGTCACAAAGAATTGGATGAAGGCTTTACTAATAAAAGGACCGGCATTAGGGTGATTAAAAAGATTGTCCATAGCCATATTGAAGTCCTGTAAGCCGGACTGTCCACTGGGTACAACCGTTCCATTTAACAGGAATTTTTCACCGGGTTCGTGAAAATCGTCGTACATGATCATGGGCATGGTAGCACTTAACTGTGATCCATCAAATTCTCCAAACTCCCCGTTGGGCGCTCCGTTGGCAAAGCCGGTAAAGATCTTTGCAAACTCTTTGATATCATTATTATCGTAGGTGGGGATGAAGTTGCCATTACCATCTAATTTGCGGGTTCCATCGTTATTGAGTTCATACAAACCGATGGAAAAGAGCTGCATAATTTCCCGGGCGTAATTTTCATCCGGATGGATGTTATTGGCTGGGTCAGACTTTGGATTTCCAAAGTGACTTAGATAAAGCCCCATAGAGGGATTGCGGCTTAAGTCCTCCAGAAAAGCCCGGTAATTACCGAAGCTATGTTGGTTGAGTAGATCGTAGTAATTGACGTTCAAGCTGGCGTAGTCCTCAAAAAGATCACTACCAAAAGCGGACACTACGAAGATCTGACTCATATTGTAATTCATCCGCTGACGAAGCACATCGGGATATTTAAGGCCCGTATTCCACCAGACGGTAGGCAACATAGTATAGCCTTCCAAAAGGTCGATGTTATAGTCGTTCGCCACGTAGACTTGTTCCATGACATTGTTGGGAGGCGTCCTAGGGAGGCTCAGTTGTTCGTCGATCCAAGCTTCGTAGCCCATGGCCGCCGCCATTTGGATCATTTCATAATCGTATCCCAGCGCGGCTTGACCTAGAAAACGGGATGCATCGCTTAGAGCATCCACATTTTCCACCGGAAAACCGTCAATAGATCGCTCTCCATTCTCTTGATCATTGTGGCTGGTGGTTACGGTGATACCCTTTGTATGACCAGCCCCGAGAAAGTCGAAGTACTCCTGGGCAAATAGGGCGGGGCCAATCAGCAGCCCACAAACTAGTGGAAGTAAAAACTTCATAAACACGGTATTTGATGATTATCAATGATGGGGACTTGACCACTTCCCACCCAATGGCAAATACCGTAAAGGGATTTTTAAGTTGGGCATTCGACGGTCGTTTTACAATCAGTTACAATCATCAAACGAGGTAGCTGGCATGCACCCTACCTAAATTTGTTATTTTTTTGGAGTATCCTCTGTAACCAATAATCGGAGGGCCGCCAAATGGCTAAAAAGCACCATCGGAACGATTAAGGCTGGTAAGAAACAAATAGGAAAATAGAAGATCGCCAAATTGGGCTGATCTAAACCGAATTGCTGAAAGGGTAGTGGTGCCGAGAGGACTGCCAGCACAATAATATGGAGGAGAAGGAGTAGAGAAAGAAAATTCCAAAGGATTAAGGCGCCCCTGCGGTACCGACGGTCAATGAGAAAATAGACCACAAAAGGTGCGCTAATACCCGCTAGTATATCCCAATTGCGACCCGCAAAAGTCATCACCTCCGGAATCGCTTTTTCTAAGAACAACCAGTAAAGTACAATCTCCACCGGAATCCGAACTATATGCAAGAGCGTCAAATGCCAGATCGAAAGTCGGTCGATAAAAGCCCGGCCCTTTGGACTGACAAAGACACCAGCGATAAGCAATAATGGGGGGATAACCATCGCCAAAAAAGGCGGTGGCAAAGCGGCCGGATTAGCACTATAAAACCCACCTAAACTGAGCCCCGTTTGGATTACAATCCAGGCCAAAAGGATTAAACCAAACCGACGAATCGCCAAACGATCTCCGCTTTCCAAGAGCGAAAAGTAAAACCAGACCGTACCCGCAATGATGGTCAAGATGAAACATAGCTGAATGTAGAAGGGGATTTCTATTTGCATAAATTCAGGTTTCTACGTTCAGGAAAGATAAGCACATTCCCCTTTCCACAAAAAAGCCGGTCCGAAATCCGGACCGACTTGCTTACAATCGGGTTACTTTCTTTTTAATGAGCTTGTTATTCGTTGAGAAAAGCATGGAAAAATCCATTGAATGCTTGTGGAGCCTCTATATAAGGACTGTGCGCGGTATTTTCCATTACCACTTCTCGGTAGCTTCCTCCCCCTGCTTGGTAAGCGTCCAATACATGGCGGGTTTGACTGACCATAGGCTGAGGTGGATAAATATCTTCGCCCGGATAATTTGGAATCACCCCCAGTTTACCCAAGGTTC
>JBCDIO010000697.1:0-2802 GCA_038748815.1 Bacteroidota bacterium | reverse complement strand
TCGTGCGTACATCCCAACTGGCATCCCCAATGTATACCACCTTCTGAATGGGTACCTCCAAAGCCTCCACCTGCTGCAAAACCTCTTCAATGATAGCCGCCCGAGTGTACTTCCCATCCGCGAAGCTTTTGAACATCGGCTCGGTATTCACTCTTACATAATCCAGCTTAAACAAGGCCGGGCGTCGCCAACCTCCCGTAGCAAGGCCCACCAGCATATCCGGATCTTCGTGCAAATGATCAACCAGTTCCCGAGCGGCGGGCACCATTCTGAAATCTTTCGGATTTTCTACCCGCATTTCCTCCAGGCCCTGCACAAAATGGTGCTGAAAAACGTCTACTTCTTCGGGGTCTACGTGCCGCTGAAAATGCTCCCGGATCACCGACTCAAAGATCACCGTATCCGTCACATCGGGATAGCGGTTCCAATCAATCGTAGGAAAGGGCTTCCCGTAGATCGTTTGGTAGGTGCGAGCAAAACATTGGCTATCCCGGGTTTCGGAATACACCAAGGTACCATCCAAATCAAAAATGACTAGCGTTTTGGGAGTTTGGCTCATATTAAAATAACTTACTCCCGGCGGCGGCTCACCAGGGATGAATCTCTACACGTAACCGACCGGCTTGCACCGCCGGATCGGCCTTCGCTAAAGCCTCGGCTTCGGCTTGGGTTTTTGTACTAAAAATGGTCATTCCTCGGATGTCACCGCCGTCATCGTAAGGGCCGACCATACAGATCTTCCCATCTTTTGCCAGGGACTCCAAATGCGCCAGATGGGCCATTTGGATACGTTGTGCTTCTTCGGCATCCTGATCGCGGTTCGGACCGGCTTTCAAAAAACAGACGAAGTACTTCTTCATCAAGTAGGTCGTATCCCCTTCTTGGTACGTGAAATATTCATAGCCTACGGTATCAATCGACATTTCGGCCTGCGCCGAAACGGATAATCCGCAAAGGAGCGAAAAAGCAAAGCCAAGGCTGCGTTTAAACAAGCGTATCATACATTTGGATTTGTTGGGCGATCAACTATTCGTACCTGCCTACCACAAATTTCTCTTGGAATTGTACTTCACCCTGACGAATGTGCAATACATACACACCTGCGGGTAGAGAAGAAAGTTCAATGCGGTGGCGGATATTAGGGGAGTATTTTCGGCTAAATAAACGCCTTCCATCCATCGAATACAGATCCACTTCCAGGTCTTGTTCATTCCCCGTTGTAGTCTCTAAAAGAATAAAATCACGGGCGGGCGAGGGGAAAACCGAAACGCTCAAGGGACCAAACTGGTTGGGGTGGTCTACCCCCGGTGGTAAACAGCCTGGACTATTTAACAAACCCGGACGCAGGGTGTTCAAGGTGGCCAACATCCAAGCTTTTTGGTCGAGCGTAAACTGGGCCATACAGGCATCATCGGTATAGTACATGTAATTGGTATACATGTCTGAACTCCCACAGGAAGCGAATTCCTGATTCGGGCATTGCCCCAGAAAGGTATTCCCTGTTTCGGGAGTATCGGCCAAACCATCGTCTTTACCACAAGCGGCACCACCACTCCCCCACACGTGCCGCAGGTTAAAATAATGACCAATCTCATGAGTAGTCGTTCTACCTAAATTATAGGGAAAGGAAGCCTGGGCGGTACCGACCGTTCCAAAAAAACGGGGGTCGATCACAGCTCCATCCTCGGCCGCTGGCCCTTGACCTGGAAAATTGGCCCGGCCGGCAAAGTCTCCCCCCATATCTGCTATCCAGATATTGAGGTATTGCTCGGGTTCCCAAGCATCGCTACCACCATCTTCTCTGTAATGGACATCGGGTAAGCTGCCAATGGCTTCTACCTCCGTTGGTACGCGTAGAATGCCGGTGGTTGCCTCTTCATCCGGCGTCCGTTGAGCTAAGCAGAACTCTACCTCCATGTCGGCGATAACATCCTGAAAAGATTCTGGAATGATGGAAAGGCTCTCATTCAAGGCCCGATAATCACTATTTAAGACATCTAATTGAGAAAAGATCTGCTCGTCGGAGATATTCTCTTCGTCTAGGCGGTAAACCACGTGAATCACAACGGGAATGACAATGGGGGAGCGTGTTTCTAGGAACGTTTCCGCAGGTTGTTGAGCGAGCCAGTTACGTATGATTAGGTCTTGTTGTTCCAGCACTAATTGGTTTTGGGGGCCAAAATAATGCTGAAAGGATTCTTGTCCACAACGGTGGGTTTGGCCCGCAGACTGGGGTATTGCTACCCAAAGACTGAGGATCAAACATCCTATCCACCAAGTCCATTGCCGTGTTACCGTTCTCTTCATAAAAGACGCCAAATCATTTCGGCCACTAAGTACTTTGTAAACGAAGTACTAAGCTATCCGTTTTTGGATAAAAAAACCATCGCGTATCAGCAAAGATGGAAATCGTTGTTCAGAAAACTCGGTTACTTGGTATTATGTAGTCAAAAGTTTGAGGAAAGAAGTCTAGTTCATTTCTCTTGATATGTACCTAAAGCGAAACGGTTTGAGTCTTTCTTTTCCATAAGCGTAGTATACATTTCGTTATTTTTTAAAAAAATGCAGGATTCAGGATCCGTCTACGAGAGCATTGAAATCTCGTAGACGGATTCAGAAGTTACCCTCATTTTTTTTAAATAGCACTAAAAGGTAAGATTTCATGGTCTTTTGGACTAAAAGCTCACTTTAGACCTTTTTCATTACCCCAAAAGTCAGTCCCCTTAAGGGCTTACCCCAAATATTCAAATGGGGGTAGACGGCCTACCTTCAGCAGGCAAGTACCGGAATCTGCGCTTTTCG
>JBCDIO010000696.1:0-2803 GCA_038748815.1 Bacteroidota bacterium | reverse complement strand
GTACTCGCCTTCGTAGCTATGGCTACGATGCTCCGCCGCGCCTTGATCTGAACAAAAATCTCCTCGGCCAAAATATTCATTTACTCAGTTTACAAAGTAATTATTTGGGTATTCCCAACACGTAATAGCCCAAGGTTTTGCCTTTGGGATTGGGCGCCGGGGCCATCTCCCACTCGTAATCATCGCTAGCGGGTGGGAGCATGCTTTTTAAATCATCAAAAGTATACATTCGGACCAGAGAAGCTTGGCCATCCCAGGCATAGGCCAGGGGTATGACTGGAATGAGGTACGTAAAGATCAATTGTTGTGCCGTCAAAGGCCTGGAGAAAGGCGTTAAGAAAAGGGCCATAATAAAGACAATCAATAATCCCAGCGGAAGAAATAGCCACCAAACCAAGGTCGGAATATTATTCTCCGCTATTTCGTAGATCAAAAAGGGTTGGCGGTTCTCCTGTGCGGTGTGTAATATCTTGCGCGCTACGGGGGGCGGCATATGGTGCAAACTATTGACCATGGTTTTGAGTCCCGCTGGAGTCTGCCCCATATTAGTGGCATCTACCGATTCGCTATGGTAACGTAGACCCGGTATTTGCCGGTCATTCATCGATTTAACCAAGGCCGGATTGGGGTATAAATCGGTTAATCTTAACTGTAATGACTTGGCAGCATCCATTTCCTTTAGCTGGTCAAAAGCTAGCGGCATGGCGCCTCCCGAACCCGAGCCTAGATCCACGATTTGATCAAAGTGAGCTTTTTCTTTTGCCTGCTCTAGTAAGTTCGCCAAAATAGTGGGTGTTCCCATCAATTTGTGGAGCACAACAATCAGGTTGGTCATACTGGTTCGCCATACTTTAGGGAACCAGTCAAAGTCTTCGAATTCGAATAGTTGGATTCGTTTCATGGTGTCTATTCTAATCTTCTAATCGGAAGTTTACCGGCAGAAAATATTGCACACGAACGGCTTGACCGTCGTAAAACCCGGGGTAAAAAGGTTGTAATTTTTGGACGGCCTGCAGACTGACTCGATCCAGGTCTTTACGCACCGATTCATAGACTTCTATTTCCCGTAAGGAACCATCCTTTTCAATGATAAAACTAAGTAGTACTTTTCCTTCCACTCCATCCTTGCGGGCACTCATCGGGTACGTTACGGTTTTGTACAAGTCTACTAATAAACCATTGATCCCACCGGGGTACATTGGATTGGCGTCTAGTAGAATAGAGTCTACTCCCTCTTTTCCCAGATTCGGCATCACCAATTCCTGGTAATTCAGCTTCTTTAATTTCTTGGCAGAAACAATCGGCTTTTGGGCCATTACCGGCAGGGCCATCATCAGACTAAGGCAAATTAAGAGACTTTCTTTCATTGGTTCAAAGGAGTTTAAAACTTAGATAGCTGATCGAAGTACACGTGCATGGGAGCAAAGTAATGCTCTTGCCAGCCCTTTTTGTACTTATCTCCGTCGGAGGGGAGTTGGGTATGTATCAAGGTTAGCCTTGTCTTTCCTTCCATTCCTTCGAGAATGACTTCAATTTGGGAGTCGGGATCAGTTGCTGCAAATTCTGTCGTCCGCCAGGTTTGCACAATCCGTTCGTAGGGTGCCATATACAGGTTTTGTCCTTGGATATATCCATTCCAGGCGGTGAAGTTACCGCCCATCATTGGCTGCACCTCGGCAACGGCGCCCGTCATGGCAGCGTGTCCTTGGCTACTCATCCAGGCTTCGTAAACGATCTGCGGAGCGGCTGGTAAAATGGTTTGAAGGGTGAATTCCATGCCTCTTAAATTGGTCTACAGAAAGGTACAAAATCTGGGGCATCTTATCTTCGTTTCTCGACATAAAAAGGCCCCCGCCAGATGACAGGAGCCCCGTTGTGTACAAGTATTCTTTTCGATCCGAAGATCGATTAAATAATTCTTAGAACTTACCGTTTTGGTTTGCCCAGGTTTCCTTCGCTGGAATTTCCTGAATCGCATCCCAGTGTTCCACGATTTTACCTCCATCCAATCGGAACAGATCGTAGAAGGCGACCTCTTTATTCATAAATACCCCTTCAGAAGCAGCTAGCACAAAGTTTCCTTCGCCTAGAAGCATATGGTTCTTTTTGTAAACCATTGGAGTACCGGCTTCGGCCATTGCTTGTAGGGCTTCTCCTAAAGCAGCTAAACCATCCCCCACCATTGGGTTGTGCTGAGCGTATTCTTCGGTAGAAACATAATCGGTGATCTTTTGTGGGGCGGCACCAAATAGTACGTCGTCTACGAATCCTTGGATAACCGCTTTGTTAGCAGCCGTTTTGTCCAAATCGGTGATTTCGGAAGGGCCATCCAATTGAGTCCGTCCGGAAGCTGTTTCCGTAGCGATGTCCTGTAGGTTATCCCAGTGTTCAACGATCAAGCCATTCTCAAAGCGGAAGATATCAAAGCCGACCTTAGGTCCAAAAAAGTCATACTCGGTATGAGCCACTACGTAGTCTCCATCACTAAAAGAGCGTACTACTTTGGCTTTAAACCCACCCTCGGGTGCATTCTGCATAACGGCACCAAATCCGGCTAAGCCATCGCCTACCGCTAGGTTGTGCTGAATGTACTTTTCGGGATTAATGTAGGAAACTGGGGTTGGGTCGCCATTCTCTAAACTCTCCAAAAGAGCAACTACTTTTTGTTGATTCGTCATCGTTTCTGTGGTTGGTTCTGTTTTTGTTTCGACGGTTTTATTTGGTCCATTACACGCTGCAAATAAGATAGTTGCAGCAAAAAACCATCCTAATGTGGCAGTTCGCATTGTACAATTATTTTAAG
>JBCDIO010000695.1:0-2805 GCA_038748815.1 Bacteroidota bacterium | reverse complement strand
CAAAAAAAACTCAAAAAAATATTTGAGCGTTTACAAGCCATCATCCAACACTACCGTCCAAAAGAATCAGCGATTGAAGCCCCATTCTTTGGTAAAAATGTCCAAAGTATGCTAAAGCTAGGGCGAGCCCAGGGTGTCGCTATGGCTGCCGCTATGGTCAATCAGGTAGATGTCACCGAATATTCTCCGAAACGAATCAAACAGGCCGTTTGTGGTAATGGAAATGCTTCCAAAGAGCAAGTCGCCAAAATGCTCGAGCATTTGGTTAACTTCAAATCAGATGGCCAATTGCTAGATGCCACCGATGCGTTAGCCGCAGCCGTTTGTCATCACCTACAAGCCTCTTCTCCCCTCCGCAAATCGGGTAACCATAAAGACTGGGGTAGCTTTCTCCGGGATAATCCCGATCGAGTACATTAAGCCGGTATTCGCAAATCTATCTGTGTACCTAGTTTTTCGACGAATTGATAGTCAAGGACTTCCGAGATCTTGTATTATTCATACCTTTGTAAAAGAGGTAGAATTTTCTTCCAATTCTTTAGATCACTTGAGCCTTTCAGGCGTTAAATTAGAGAAACAGCAAAAGTATTGGAGGGCATTCTTTGCCTTCTTCGTTTTATAAACTAGAGGCCGTATCCCAACCGAGCCCAAAACCAAAGATGTTATGTCTGATCGCGTAGTTCCAGTAGTTGATCTATCCACCTTTACCAAAGGAAACAAAGAGCAACAAACGGCTTTCGTTGAAAAGCTAGGCCATGCTTTTCACGACATCGGCTTTGTAGGGGTAAAAAATCACGGAATTCCCAAAGAACTCATCGACCAATTTTACCAGGCTGCCAAAGATTTTTTTGCGCTTCCTAATGAGGTTAAATCACAATATGAAATCACTGGACTAGCGGGGCAGCGCGGCTACACGTCCTTTGGAAAAGAGCACGCCAAACAGTCTAAAGTTGCTGATCTAAAAGAGTTTTACCAAATCGGGCAAACCGTAGTTGATGACGCAGTACTGGAAGCCGATTATCCAAAGAACGTAGATGTTGAAGAACTACCCGCTTTTGTTAACCTGGGCAGAGAACTCTACCGAGCTTTCGAAGAATCTGGTTCTGAACTACTTCGAGCTATCGCAATTCACTTAGAACTACCGGAAGACTATTTCTCCGCTAAAACACATAATGGGAATAGCATTCTCCGAGCTATTCATTATCCCCCCATTACCGTTGAACCAGCATCCGCCATTCGGGCCGAACAACACGAGGATATCAATCTGATTACCTTACTGGTGGGAGCTTCAGCCGGTGGCTTACAATTGCTAACAAAAGAGAACGAGTGGGTTGCAATTATGCCAGAAGAGAATGAAATTGTTATCAACGTGGGCGACATGCTTCAACGTTTGACCAACAATTATTTGAAATCCACGACACACCGTGTTGTAAATCCTCCCCGGGAGGAGTGGCACATGCCCCGTCTATCTATTCCTTTCTTCTTGCATCCCCGCGCCGATATGGACTTAACTTGCCTAGATCGTTGCGTCACAGAGGAGCAGCCTTTAGCCTATGAAGCTATCACCGCAGGAGAATATTTGGACGAGCGTTTACGTGAAATTGGCTTGAAAAAGTAAAAGCATTTAAACTTTTTGGGAATGAAGTGTTCCAATCATAAATACGCATAAAATAGACTAGTAATGGATACCATTTTCTTACTCAATTTTTTCGGCCCCGAGATGTTGGTGGTCCTTTTCGCCATCCTTCTTCTTTTTGGCGGTCGGAAAATTCCGGAGCTAATGCGAGGCCTTGGTAAAGGAATTCGCGAGTTCAACGCGGCTCGTAGTTCATTGGAAAGTGAACTAAAGGAAGGAATGAAGGAAGCAGACCGTAAGTCGTCGGAAAAAGCCGATTCTTAGGGATGTTACTTCATTGATACCGTTGACAAAAAAGCTGGAAGGGTAACCGATCCAGCTTTTTTGTTTTTTGATGCGATCATTTACCGATCGTATCGATCTAAATGTAAGTCCTCAATAATGCGGATCAATTTACTGGCATACCGCTGATCCGTAGCATAACCCGCTTTTTGCAGCCCTTTAGCCCAAGCTTTATAGTTTTTGCGCCCGAGACGAAATAGCGACTGGTATCGCTCTTTTTGTAGAAAATGGCTGTGCGCACGGTAGGATTCCCAAGCCGAATTATACCGGCGAAAGAAATCTTTGTGTGTATCGTCCTTGTAGTTCGTACAGTGCCCCGGTGCACAACTCTTTTCCCAGCACTTCATCCCAAAATGGTTATTATTCTTCACAGCGAGTGCACTCTCTCCAACATTACTTTCAAGTAGCCCTTGGGCTAGTGTGACGCTAGCGGGAATCCCAAATTTGCGCATTTCCTCCTGGGCTACTTTCGCAAACCGTTTTACATAGGCCAATTGTTTATCCCGCTTATCTAGATTGCGCACCTGACCAGGTGTATTACGAATCGATACGTCCTCGGCATTGGACCTTCCCACACGGGCTACCTGGGCACTGGCGATACCCGTTCCTTCTAAAATACCATCCCAATCTACCAGCTGTGCATTGGCAACCGTTGGATCCCCGTAGTCGGACCAAACGGAGGTCTCCGTATGCACTACCCAACTCTTTCCTTCTAGCTCCGCATTTCCCCACTGCCAATGCAATCCCCGACAAGCCGCTGTACTAATTAAAAGGCTGGCGAGTACCACCCGCTGTATAGGAATCGGCCTAATGGTTAAAAAAGTAGGTGGCTTTACTTGCTGGATTCTTTTTTGTAATTCTTCTTGAAAAGCGGAAAAATGCTGCAT
>JBCDIO010000694.1:0-2813 GCA_038748815.1 Bacteroidota bacterium | reverse complement strand
TTCTTCTCCAACACCGATGTATTTGATTGGAATTTTGAATTGATCAGAAATCCCTATCGCAACACCGCCTTTAGCTGTACCGTCTAATTTGGTCAGAGCCAAACAGCTTACCTCGGTGGCTTCGGTAAAGTGTTTAGCTTGTTCGATTGCATTCTGACCGGTAGTGGCATCGAGTACGAGCAAGACATCGTGCGGGGCGGATTCCATTTTTTTACTAACCGAGCGTTTGATCTTACTGAGTTCTTTCATCAGGTTGATCTTAGTATGTAATCGCCCGGCGGTGTCAATAATGGCCACGTCGCAGTTATTGTTTTGGGCGTATTGTACGGTTTCATAAGCTACAGCAGCAGGGTCGGTATTCATTCCCTTACTGTAGAAGTCACA
The DNA here is from genome assembly GCA_038748815.1 of Bacteroidota bacterium. GTDB lineage: Bacteria > Bacteroidota > Bacteroidia > Chitinophagales > Saprospiraceae > JBCDIO01. The sequence goes on along the minus strand of JBCDIO010000694.1, from coordinate 2,429 downwards.
GCCCACGCGCTTTGACCAAATTTCTAATTGGTCAACAGCTGCTGCCCGGAACGTATCACCGGCCCCCAAAACGACTTTCAAACCTTGTTGTTTCAGTTGGTAAGCTAGTTTGCCGATGGTGGTGGTTTTCCCTACACCGTTTACCCCGACTACCAGAAGGATGTATGGCTTGTTTTGTTTGGGAACGGAGAAATCTTCAACGTCGACGGTATTATTTTCTGAAAGCAGTTGCACAATCTCATCCCGTAAAATTCGGTCGAGTTCAGAAGCATTGATATATTTATCGCGAGCGACGCGCTCTTCGATCCGTTTGATGATTTTAACGGTGGTATCTAGGCCGACATCACTAGAAATGAGAATGTCTTCTAATTCATCCAGTACTTCATCGTCTACGGTCGATTTACCAGCAACGGCCCGGGTGATCTTCCCGAGGAGTGAACTTTTGGTTTTCTCAAGACCCTGGTTCAGGTCTTCTTCTTTCTCTTTACTAAAAAACTTCTTGAAAAAACTCATAGAATTTGTTTGAGTGCGGGTCGCAATATACAACAACGGAACGGAGAAAGGAGTTGTCTGTAGATGAATAAATAAGGAGCTTCGATCAAGGGAGGGTTGAGGGGTATGAAAAAGGCTTTTCCGGAGTAACCAGGAAAAGCCTTTTTCATATCATAGTAAGACAAGTTGAATTACTTCTTAGCAAAGAACTCTTTCACTTTGTCTTTATGGATCATCATTTCCTTGTAGGTGTACTTCCCAGTTTTGGGATCCTTGATGCTTTTGATCACTTTGACATGATCCCGGCCAGATCCAGCGTTGGCTGCACGTTGCGCTACTCTCGCGTTCTTAGATACTTTTGCCATGGCGTGGTGATGTTTAAATAGTTAGAAGGACCCTCAATATAAGGGATTATTTAATTTCGCGGTGTACAGTCATCTTTTTCATGATGGGGTTGTACTTTTTCAGCTCCAAGCGATCCGGCGTATTTTTCCGATTCTTTTGGGTTACGTACCGAGAAGTACCTGGCAAACCACTTTTCTTATGCTCGGTGCACTCCAGGATAATCTGGATTCGATTCCCTTTACTTTTCTTAGCCATCTCTTACTTCTTTTCTAGGTTAACTCCGTGTTGGAAGCCTTTTTTCTCTTGTTGTTGCAAGTAGGCATATACTCCCAAGCGATTAATGTTGCGGATTGCTTTAGCAGATACTTTTAAAGTAACCCATTCTCCTGTCTCAGGAATATAAAAACGCTTCTTGTGCAAGTTTGGCACAAAGCGACGCTTCGTCTTGCGATTTGAGTGGGACACGTTATTTCCCGCTACCGGACGCTTTCCCGTCAGTTGACATACTTTTGACATCGCGCTACAATTTATCTGATTGTGTCCTAGGTAAGCTAAACTTCCTAAAAAAATGGTGACCTCGGCAGGGTTCGAACCTGCAACCTCCTGATCCGTAGTCAGGTGCTCTATCCAGTTGAGCCACGAGGCCTTATTTTGCCTTATCTTTTAAAAGCGGTTGCAAAGATAATCGAAAGGACATTATAAGAAAAGTTTTTTTAGAAAAAATAGTTCCACAAATGGAATTATTTAAAGGATAACCAATTTATGTCCGCTGGTGCTAGGTCCATTTTGGATAACCAAGGTGTAAACACCCCTAGGTAAACGCGTCGTATCCAGGATCCACTCCTGATTTTCGAATAAATCTATCTCTACCTCTTCACTAAAGATAAACTGACCAGTAGAAGAATACAACTCGATAGTTACTGGATTTAGGTCGAAGGTGCCAAATGCAATCTGTACGGGATCTCCCGTGGCAACTGGGTTAGGATAGACACCAATAAAGTTCTTGGACTGCGTGTAGGCTTCGAAAAAATTATCGACCTGGAAATCTTGGTAAAAGCTGTGGATGTATAGCATGGATTGATAGACATTCAATCTTCCCCCCGTAACTGTTTGTCCTTGTAAGCTAGGTAACTCATCGACACCAGCTAGTATAGCTTGGCGGATTAGTAAAGCAGTTTCACCGGGGCGATTTAGAATATCGTCAGCCAATCGTTGACTGGGTAGACTGTAGAGCAAAGCAACGGCACCCGCTACATGGGGACAAGAAGCCGAGGTTCCTCCAAAACTGATGTCGTATCCATTTTCGGTTAGAATGGTATACGTTCCGTCTCCAAAAGGTCCACCAGGAGCACCCAAGTCAATTGATTGAGCACCAAAACCCGCTCTTTGAACTTTGACATCCTCCCGATCCGTATTGGTTACCGATAGCAGGTATTCACTCGGGCAAGTAGTGGGCATATCACCCACTTCTTCTACGTCCTGATTTTCATTAGTGGTGGCTGCAACGCTCAAAATACCGGAGGGCCCAATTTGGTCATACATTGCTCCCCAAAGCGGGAATTCACCACAAAAGCGATTGGATAATCCCAGGG
>JBCDIO010000693.1:0-2835 GCA_038748815.1 Bacteroidota bacterium | reverse complement strand
AGGACAAACCACGAGGTGGTTTGAGTGAGTGAACCGCGAAGCGGGTGGGCAGGCCCAGGTAGCCGTAGTTCCGGCGCCCCGAGTACTCGGGATGCAACACAGTTGACTAGTGCAGAGACAAGTGAAAACGACTCAAACCATTTCGTTTTGGGTATATATCCTCGTTTCTCGAACTTTTCCGCTTATTTCGAAAAAGATCAACTCCCCAATCGGATTCCCATGCTTAAAGGTACCCTGCATCATCAATTCCCCCGTAGGAAAGTATCTATTTGCTTGGCCTTCGCAAAGTGTGTCGCAGCAATAATAATGTAAAGTGTTAAATGGGATGTCGAAAGCTATTTTAAGGTTTACGGCATTCAAGGCTAAGGTGTCGATTTGTTTTGGTGTATTTACCAAATAGGGAATGGACTCCCTAAATCCAAGCAGAGAGAGTTCATACATTCCGCTAGATGGTAAGTCAACCCTATTGGAGGCTCCGCTGTAAAAACGGATGATGGTATCAGCGGTTTCCTTTTGTAAGAGGTACGCAAGGAGTGGAGAAACCTCACCCGAGCAAGGGTCTAACCAGAAGAGTTCTAGTTGAGCTGGTTCTTGGTTTGGAGTTCCACTCCATAGGGAAAGTAGTCCCCAAGCCCAAAATGAAAGGTTTAATCCGTACATAGTATTCGTATAGATTCCCCCTCCTCTATTGCCCCAAAATAACAAAACGTCCCTGTCCGAGTAGGGTTTGTGCTCCCCGTATCCGGAAGGTATACAGGCCGCTGGGTAAAGAAGAAATATCTAGTCGAGCCTGGCTTGCATGGGCACCTAGTATTAGAAGCCTAATCCAACTTAAACTTAATCGGTAAATTAAATTGCGTACGAACCACCAGGCCCCGCCGCCGCCCGGGGATCCAATTGGGCATGATGGATATAAGCCGTAGTGCTTCTTCCCCAAAATATTCTTCTAATCCATAGATGAGTTTAGGGTCCGTAATGGATCCGTCCTTCTCGATCACAAAAGTAACGACTACGGTACCTTCAATACCATGGTCGTAAGCTTTCGCAGGATATTGGAGGTTTTCTTGGATGAATGATTTTGCGGCTTCTTGGGCGCATTGATGGCGTTCAGATCTGTCATCCGTTATGTATTCGCAACCAGTAAATCGGGGTGGATCTTCCGGAACTCTAATGATTTCATCAGAGGTTGACCAATCGGCTGGAATATCTTGTGCGAGAGAGTAGGAAAGATGACCAAGCATTAGCCAGAGGAGGAGAATTAGCTTTTTCATCATTTGATTATTTATTAGTATTGGTCCCCTAATCCAACCTAAACTTAATCGGCAGATTAAATTGCGTACGAACCACCAGGCCTCGCTGCCGCCCGGGGAGCCAATTGGGCATGATGGAAACCAAGCGGAGCGCTTCTTCTCCAAAATATTCTTCTAATCCATCGCGGATCCGAGGGTCCGTAATGTATCCGTCCTTCTCGATCACAAAAGTAACGACAACCGTTCCTTCAATGTCCTGCTCGTAAGCTGCTGTGGGATATTGGAGGTTTTCTTTGATGAATGATATAAGAGCCTGTTGGGCGCATCGGTAGCGTTCAGTCTTGTCATCCGTTAGGTATTCACAACCGGGAAATCGAGGGTGGCCTTCCGGAACTCTGATGATTTCATCGGAGGTTGACCAATCGGCTGGAATATCTTGTGCTAAAGAGTAGGAAAGGCAACTGAGCATTACCCAGAGGAGGAGGAATAACTTTTTCATGATTTGGTTGATTGAGGTTTATCTTTTAAACAGATAAAAATAGATATTGCCCAAGATAAGAAGTTTAGGCTCAATCAAGGTGGGTATAAACGAAAAGTGGCCGTCCCGAAAGCTCGGAATGGCCACTTTGGGTAACATATTTTGCTGATCCTCGCAGAAGCGGAGGCAGATTAAAGATTTAACCAGGTATTCGGCTGGTGGGCCAGGGCCTCAATCCGCTGAAAAAAGTAGCCTACCTGACGGCCATCCACCAAGGCATGGTGCGTTTGGACCGATACCGGGAGCTGGGTTTTCCCATTATCGGACGTATACTTACCCCAACTGATCCGTGGAATCGAATCGTGGGGGTGGTAATTCATCGCGTGCTGTAGAGAGGTAAAGGGAATCCAAGGGATCGCGGACATGAAGAGATAATCGTCTCGCCCTTCTTCGTCTTCAAAGGATGGATTGACCCCCATTTTCTTAATTTCCACCTGGGCCGCATCGTAAAACGATTTATGACTCGTCCGGAAGGCAACTTCACAAAAGCTAAAGACATCGGTTCCAAGGGTTTCAACCGCGAAGGATGGATGCACAATCTCATGCTCAATCACTTCGCCGTCTCGTAGTCGCCACCGAAACTGGGGGATCTCATTTGCCACCCGCGCAAATAGGTACGCGAAGGTAGGGGTCAAGGATAAACCTTGCCGTTGGATCGTATTCATCAGAGGACCAATCGTCACCGGCGCCGTAATATTGAAGTGCGGGTGATTCATGGCAGAAAAGAATTCGAAGTGTTTCTGTCTATGGGGATTGTCGAATTTGATCTTCTTCATATCCCGTTAACACCCGAGCTATCGACTAAGTTGGAGAAACCACTATTTAGTCGGAAAGAATGGAGGTTAAAGACAGACGGCCGTCGACGATTATCACCACAATTTATTTAATTTCGGCCCGTTGGAGAGGAGTAGTGGAATTAATGAAGCAAGAAACGCGTAGATGGATCTTGCTGGGGATAGCCGCCTTATTGCTAGCTCCGGCCCTGTTAATCAATTTAGGGATGATGCCCTTTATTGACGACGAGGCCATTCGTGCTCTCGTGGCCTT
>JBCDIO010000692.1:0-2839 GCA_038748815.1 Bacteroidota bacterium | reverse complement strand
TGCCTGTAGCTCTATCTGGCCTAGAGTTGGGTTTGGATGATGAGTCCTTTAAGGCGATCGACGAACAATTAGACTTTGGAAAGGAGATGGTCGATTTCACCTTGGAAGGAGGAGAACAAGTAGGCGATTGGTTAGATGGAGACCGATTTGATCTAAGTGAGCATAAACAAGCCCATCGGGCGGAGGGGGCTGTCTTACGAGAATTTCACCACATCCTAAAATCAATTGATCCTACCTTGAGCAATATTGGACTAGAACGCGTCATGGATAAGCAGGGACGTTTCGTTTGGGTGCATCCCAAATATATGGAGGAGTATGACTAGGGCCATAGCTTTCAAATTGCGAAATTCCTCTGAACTTTAGATTGTAACAATATCTAGATGAATTACCCAAAGATCATTTAACCCAATAATCCTTTATTAATGGAATTCGTAGAACTGCCTCTTGGTTACGTTAATAAATTAGCGAGTCAAATCATTTCTATCTCCGCTTTATTGGGTGGGTTTAGCTTGACTGTACTAGTTATGTTAATTGATCGGGATGGGCCCAAACGCCTGATGAAAAACATCTTTCGGCTCGCGGCTTTTTCCACCTGTGCTTTTCTGGTAGCCATTTTCGGTATGACCAATATTCTGATGATGACGACGGAGGGTTTTCCGTTTCCCGTCGAAGATAGCGATATCGCCTTCCCTCGGCTGGCGGGTACCTTAGCTTTTTTTCTTGGCATCATTGGGGTGCTGGGAATTGTATCGGCCATGGGCTGGACCCAGTCTAAGGGACTTGGAATCTTTACGACGATCATTGGTGGCTTATCGTTAGTCTTTATTCTGGCCATGCTGACTTAACAAAAAATGGGATCAGGCATTTCTCTAGCACCATTCATAAACCTCAAAGAAACCAATATGAAACCGTTATTTATGCTCTTGCTCCTAGCGTGCACGGGGCTATATGCTTGTCAGGAAAGCCAGACGAGCGAGAAGTCCAAAGAGAATCCCTGGGTTGGAACCACTTGGGAATATCTAGACGGGGTACCCATTAAGTTTCGGAAGCCCGGAGCGTTGAAGCGCTCTAGTCGATATCGTATTTATAAAGATTTGCCATCGGTAGCTGAAGATTCGGTGCTCTTATTGTTACTCCAAAACTCGCTGGAGGCCATGGAATACCAAGATAGAGAGATCGATGTTTTTATCGATACGACCACCGAATTTCGGCTTATGACCATGAGTAATATGCCACGAATGGCCTTTAATGCAGTCGATGCTACGGTGCTGAAAACAATGATCAAACGAAGAATGGAACAAGCCGATATTGAAAATCCTCTCATTGAGTTTGGGCCCTTAAAAGCTTCCATGAAGAATTCTAAAACCATCCAATTAGCGCGTTTTCAGTATACCATGACGAACAGCCTCGACCAAATGCAACTGCAAGAAACGCACTATTTCCTCACGGGGCCTTCCTTTAGTCTATACGTATGGGAATTGGCGGATAGCCCGGTAGAAATCGAAAAATACTTGTGGAGTTTGAAGACTTAGTAAAACGGAGGATTTCCTTCATTTGACTCGGTTTTTCTTACGCTGATTTTAGCCCCTAATCGCCTTCTCCCGAGTACTCGGGATCAGGCGATTAGGGGTGGAGGCGAGATAAAGTTTTTTATAACTATCTGAAAATCAACTGTATGAATTGATAGATATAAAACCCATACGCTCTTTTTAACCGGATAGTGTATTTAATTGTCAAAATACCACCAGCCTTTTGAAGCAAAAATGGAGGCAAACCTTACCCTCAATAAGCCGCTAGTCCCCTATGGACTTTATTGGGATAATCCGCATCTTGCAGTATGTCCGAACCCAAACCTAGACTCGCCCGGCTCACGGCCATTCTGACCCAATTGCAAGCACAGCAGTTGGTAACCGCCCGCTTTTTAGCCGAAAAGCACGGGGTTTCTATTCGAACGATTTATCGGGACATCCGCACCTTAGAACAATCCGGTGTTCCCATTCTGACCGAAGAGGGTAGAGGCTACTCTTTGTTAGCAGGCTATCAACTTCCTCCGATTATGTTTACGGAAGAAGAGGCCAATGCCTTGATCACCGCCGAAAAGCTGATCCGACAGAATAAGGATCAGTCCCTAGTTGATTACTATACCCAAGCAATTACTAAGATTAAGTCAGTGTTGCGGGGCACTCAGAAAACACAAACCGAACTCCTCGCTTCCCGTCTCCAAGTACGTAATAATCCGAGCCAGGAGCGGAGCAGTGACTACCTGATTCAACTACAATCGGCGATTAGTAGGTACGAAGTACTCCATTTGGAATACTTGTCACTAGCCGAACATCCCAGTAAGCGGCATATTGAACCCTTCGCGCTCTATACCACTCAGGGCAATTGGATTTTGGTTGCTTTTTGCCAACTCAAGCAGGATTTTCGGGCTTTCCGGCTCGATCGGATCCAAGGATTACAAGCTACCGGTACTCGATTTGAACCCCATCCTTTAACCCTAGAGGCATACTTAGAACAGTGTCGAAGAAATTGGTTGAACACCCCTGACATACCCTTGTCACCTACTACCTCTACTTTTGTGGTACATCAAAAATTACCACGTATGCAAAAGGAACAAATTGCCCCTTTTTTATTTGCCGGCATCGGCGTGCGCACCAGTAATCAAGCCGGGAAAGCGGCACAAGATATTGGTGCCTTATGGCAACGCTTTTTAGGAGAACAGATCGCTACGAAAATTCCTAATGTGATCGACCCCACCGTACTCACCGTGTATACCGACTATGATGGGGATCACAATCAACCCTATACGGCTTTGATCGGTTGCCGGGTATCGAGCCTT
>JBCDIO010000691.1:0-2843 GCA_038748815.1 Bacteroidota bacterium | reverse complement strand
GGGGATCGTCCCTTGGCTCGGTTTGCACTGGGGCAACGCTGGTTACAGGGGTTTGTTGATCAAACCGAAGATCCGGAACTCGCCTTTTGGGTGCCTGAAGCAGCTTGGTTATTGCTAGAACAGGAAGAAGAATTGGCTCGCCAGGCTGCCCCGTATAGCGTATCCCTCGAAGGGCTGCACGGGGCGCATAGTCGCTTAGCGGATGGCCAATATAACTTGAACTATTACCAATTCGTAGATCGCTTAGCCACTTACCGAGCGGAGGTAGTGCCCCTATTTTTGCACTTCCACGAGCAAAAGCGGCATTTGAGTCAGACTATGCGGGAGCGAATGCGACTATCCGAGTTTGAGCCCCGCGTGCTATCGTCTTTCGTTCGCAATAAGCTCATCGATTCGGTATACTTACCGATGATTGGCGATAATTTGGCCAAGCAGATTGGTACCGCCGGAGAACAAGCCCGTACTGATCGGATGGGGATGTTACTTTTGATTTCTCCACCGGGTTACGGAAAAACCACTTTACTGGAGTATATCGCCAATCGGTTGGGAATGATCTTTATGAAAATCAATGGCCCGGCTATTGGGCACGATGTTACGTCGACCGACCCGGCTACCGCCCCGAATTTAGGCGCTAGGCAAGAGTTGGAAAAGCTTAATTTGGCTTTTGAGATGGGGGATAATGTGATGATCTATCTAGATGATATTCAACATTGTCATCCCGAGTTTCTGCAAAAATTCATCTCCCTCTGTGATGGACAGCGGAAGATTGAAGGGGTTTGGCAAGGACAAGCAAAAACCTACGATTTTCGGGGTAAGCGCGTCTCGGTGGTTATGGCTGGTAACCCGTACACCGAATCGGGAGACCGCTTCCAAATCCCGGATATGTTAGCCAACCGAGCAGATGTCTTCAATTTAGGTGATATGATTGGCCAGTCGGAGGCCGCTTTCAAAATGAGCTATCTGGAGAATGCGGCGGGTGCCCATCCTATCGTTCGGGAAATCAGTCGAAAGAGCATTAAGGATCTTCGTCAGCTGATTGGGGCGGCCGAAGGAACGCTCGGACAATCACCGGAGTTTGAAGCGGACCATAGCCCGGATACCGTGCAGGATGCGCTGGCGGTCATGCAACACCTTCTGCTCGTTCGGGACGTCATTCTGAAAGTGAACCAACAGTATATAAAGTCGGCTACCATCGCCGATGAAAACCGGGAGGTGCCATCCTTTCAGCTGCAAGGTTCTTATCGGAATATGAATAAGCTGACCGAAAAAGTGGTGCCTATACTAAATCGGAAGGAACTGGAAACCATGATCTTAGATCACTACGTCGCTGAATCGCAGACGCTAACCTCGGGTGGAGAGGCTAACCTTTTACAGTTTAAGCGTATGCTTGGTTGGCAGAATGAAGAAGAGTCCGCCCGCTGGGAACGCATTGTGCAGATCTTCCTGGAAGGTCAGCAGCAACGCAATGGGATGGTGCCTTTATTGAGACAAATGGAAACCTTTAATACCACCTTAGCTAGTATGCGGGATTGGTTGGAGAAAACGAAGAAATAAGGTCATTGAAAAGGCCGCATTGGCCACCGAGGGGGAGGAAGGATTTCGCAAATTTCTTATCTTGCTAACGATAAGAAATGAGCGGATCATATATGTACAATTTTCATTCTACTTCCTCTCGTTTTCCATCTCACCCGCATCTTCGTTCACAATCAAACACTGCTAGCTATGAAGCTTTTTGTGCCAAGTTGCCTGTTGGTATTGGTTCTAGGATTTAATCTTGCTTGTAACCCAGAATCTCCGTCCGTTGTAATAACTCAGGTAACTTCCCCCTCTAAGAATATGTCCGTCTCCTTTTTCTTGAATGGGTCCGGGCAGCCCTCCTATCTGGTCCATCGGGGAGAAACCGTGGTGATTGACACCTCCACTATGGGATTCGATTTCCGAGATCAAGCCGCTATGGGGGGAGGATTTGATATCGTACAAATAGACCAAGAAATGGTTGATGAAACCTGGGAAATGCCCTGGGGAGAGCAACGAACCGTGCGTAATCACTACGAAGAGGCCTATATTCAATTAATGGAGAAAGAAGGGAACAAAAGACCCTTGAATCTCTACGTTCGCGCCTACGACGACGGAGTCGCTTTTCGCTACGAATTTCCAGCCCAGGAAGGGGTCGATTCCTTGATCATCATGGATGAGCATACCGAATTTAACTTAACTGGTGACCACCAAGCCTGGTGGATTCCGGGAGATTGGGATATCTACGAGCACCTGTACAATACGACACCACTATCTGGAATTGATGCTAAATCCAAAGCCAATCATCCCAACCTAGCGCAGTCGTATATACCGGAGAATGCGGTGAACACCCCCGTTACCTTACGGACCGCAGAAGGCTTACACCTAAGCTTCCACGAGGCTAATTTGACGGATTATTCTGGTATGACTTTAAAGGTCGATACCGAGAACTACGGGTTTACCAGTGAGCTTGTAGGATCAGAAATTACCGGGTATAAGGTAAAACGGAGCCTGCCTTTCCAAACGCCTTGGCGGACCATTCAGATCAGTGAGGATGCAGCCGGTTTGATTGAGTCTAATCTAATTGTCAATTTGAATGAGCCGAATAAGTTAGGGGATGTGTCCTGGTTTACGCCTATGAAATATGTGGGGATCTGGTGGGAAATGCATTTGAACAAATCCTCCTGGGATTTGGCCAGTGGGAAACACGGAGCCACCACCGAGAATACGAAAGCGTACATCGATTTTGCGGCGGAAAATGGTATGAAAGGGGTTTTGGTTGAAGGGTGGAATACGGGTTGGGAACGTTGGATCGGTTTTGAGGACCG
>JBCDIO010000690.1:0-2843 GCA_038748815.1 Bacteroidota bacterium | reverse complement strand
GATTCACCGAACGCTTCATTAGACGAGTTGTGCGCAAAATCCCTTCTTCGTTACTTATCAAGCTGATTAAGTATAAACCGTTTGGCAAATCAGCTACGCGGTAATTGTTAGATGGATTCACTTCGTAGGTAAGAACTGGCTTACCGAGCGTATTGAAGACCACGATTTGATCAACATTAGCATCATCTGATAAAGTGATATAATCCAGAGCGGGATTAGGGAAAACATTGATTTCCTTCTCAAAGGCTTCCGTAGTAGATACTGGGTCGCCAATAACGGTAACTTCATAACTACCAACGGTGATTACATTATCTGGATCAGCCGTTGTAGAAATTGAAATTTCCATGGTACCCGTACCGGCAACCATACGAGGTAATACATGCAAATCAAGCAGCGAAGTACCCCCCGCTGGAATGATCGTTGCTTCTTCGATCACACCTGGATTCCAGTTTGTAGTGGTCGATGTTGAATAGCAAGCATTGTTGTCACAAACCCGGTATTCCCATTCCACTGGAGCGTCAACAATAGAAAGCTGCCACTTGAGCGAAACCTCTTCCTGGGTGTTATTTACGATTTCAGTCTTGGCGATGGGTTCCGAGAAAAAATCGGATAAGATCACCTCAAAGGTCTCCGAGTACGGAGAAGGCTCTACGGTTACTTGGCCGAAGGCAGTGACTGAAATAAAAGCAAGGATAAAGAGTAAAGTATATTTCATCGGCTAGATATTTCGATTTAATGGTTATCAGGTAGCTAAAATAGGTAATTTTTCTCCTTTTGGCCTTCCTGCGATTGCTAAATCGTTGACAAAATCGACAAACAAACGGACGGATTCAACATTTTATAGAATTTTTAACAAAGGAAGACACAATAGTTAGGACCTTTAAAAAAACGAAACTATGCGCTCGTTATCCCTCTACGTGACCTTCTTTATCTTCTGCTCAAGCGTTGCAATTGGGCAAATCGTGATTGAACCACCAATCAATTATACTCCATTCGACAATGTATTGCGCCAAATAGTGGTTTTCAATACCGATCTGCCGGCTCGTGGTTACGTCCAGTTCGGAGAGGTTGAACTCAATCGTTACTCTTCGATTAGCACTGAAGGTACTAACCACCAATTGGTTTTATACGGATTAAAGCCGTCTACAACTTATCAGTATCAAGTAGCTGCTTTCGATAGCCTAGGAGAAAGCATATCGGCTATTGAGGAATTTACCACGCTTCCTTTACCCACAGATATCATCACACCACAAGAGGTGACTATCAATGATGCCGAAACCGGATTTTATTCCGTTCAACTAGAAAACATTCAGAATAAACAAACCAATATTATAGATCGGGACGGGGATATCGTGTGGTACGATGAGGTTTCTGTCCCTGGATCTCCTTGCACTGGCTATTTTTGGACTACTCAGAAGACCTTTTTGTACTTGTACGAGGATTGCCAAACCCTCCGGGAAAAAAGCCTTGAGGGCACGGTATTACGAGAAGTCACTTTTCCCGATAGCTTTTACCTACATCACGAATTTATTCTTAATGATGCAGGAAATATTCTAGCCCTAGTAGCGACCGCTCGAACCATTGATAAATCTTCTATTGGAGGTTCTGCTAATGCCTTGGTCGTGGGGGATGGCATTGTAGAAATGGATTGGGACGGTAACATACTTTCATATTGGAGTGCTTTCGATCATTTAGACCCTTACTCAAATGATTATGCGAATAGTAGCTTCTGGGATCAATATCTAGGCGTTGAAAGTGAAGATTGGTTACACGCAAACGGACTGAGCTTTGATCTGGATGGTCATTATCTTCTTAGTGTTCGAAACTTGAACCAAATCCTGAAAATCCATCGAGAAACGGGCGAAATCCTTTGGTCCTTTGGCATGGGAGGCAATTTTACGTTCGATTCGATGGAGAATGTTTTTCTAGCCCAACACGCTTGCACTGCCACAGGCCCAAATCGGTATCTTCTTTTCGATAATTTGGGAGTTATGGGGCAATCTAGGTCTTTGGAGTTCGAACTATCTAACCAAGATCTTACAGCTACGACACTTGCCAGCTACGGTGATCAAGTCACTGTGTTTACCCCGGTGGTTGGAAACGCACTTCGCCTCCTAAACGGGCATACGACTACCGTATTTGGGCAGCTTGGCCGCATCGTCGAAGAAACCACTAATGGGGAAATCGTCTGGGATATGAACTACGGCCAATTCACCTACCGAGCGTATCATCAAGTGGACCTTAATCCGGTAGCTCCGGATATTATCTTACTCGACTCGGTGATCTGCCTAGAAGAAGGCGATCCTTTATCGGCCCCTTTTTATCTAGCCACTACGCATCCTGGAGGGTTTTTCTCTGGTGATGCAGTCGTCGACGGCCTTTTTGATCCAAGCCTTGCTGGAAACATGCCCCAAGAAATCACTTACCACTACGGTCCATTTACCTTAACAACTAGCGTTGATTTTGATCAAATGCCTGAAGTCCCTGTCATTCTCCAACAAGGTGACCTGCTGACTACCAGTCAAGGGAACCGATGGCAATGGTACTTAGACGGAGAGGCTATTCCAGGGGCCGTGTCTAACACCTATCTAGCCACGACACTTGGAACGTATACCGTAGCCAGTCTTTCGGAAGGTGGGTGTCCTACATTTTCTGAGCCAATAGAAGTGATCTTATTGTCTAACCAGGAGCTTACTCCAGTAGATAGTAACTGCGTATTATTTCCAAATCCAGCGATTAACGAATTATATATTCGCTGGGATTACCCCATAAAAGAAATGCTAATTCTGAACAGCCAGGGGCAACTTGTGCAAGCGATCAATGGTCAAAGTAGAAAACAATTT